>CAYWBA010000165.1:4118-7349 GCA_964455955.1 uncultured Planctomycetota bacterium
GCTTCTGGTGCTTGCCGTGCTTGCGCCGATGGGAATATTGTAGAGTTGGCTCAAGATTTGCGCCGCGCTATCTACCCGGTTGTTATCCACCTCGTAGAACCGCAGTTCGTTATCGCGCGGCCCGACAACGTCCACCATCGCCAGGACTTTTTTGACTTCCACCTGGACCTCCCTGGGTGCAACGACGATAACGCTGTTGAGATTGTCATCGGGGATAATTACCTTTTCAGAAGTAAGTTTGCGGGTCTCCTGGACGGTTGCACCCCTGCGTGCCGCACGGTAGGCTTCTGTGGGCGAGCCTACTTTTATCCCGAAGACCTGGCTGAGAATGTTTGCGGTCTCGGTAATAGGAGTGTACTTGAGCTCGTAGTACTGCACCACGTTGGTCTGGGGCCCGACCACGTCAAGGTTGGCTATCACCTTCGCAATCTCTTCCTGCACGAGCTTTGAAGCCACGACGACTATTGTGGCAAGCTCCGGCTGGGGGATGACCACAGGTTTCTTTTCCGGGCGAACCTGCGAGGGCAGTTGGCGGCGGGACCGCTGGGGAGCGCGGCGCGCCGCGCTCGAAGACACAACCAGCTCCAGCTCGAAAATGTTCGAGAGTGTCTTTGCCAGTTGGGTCACCTCCGCATTTTCTATCTTGTAGTATTTCACCAGCTTCTCACCCGGCCCGACTATATCGAGCCGCTCCACCGTCTGCTTGATTTCCGTCTGCAGCTTCCCCGGGGCAACAACTATCAGCGCGTTAAGGTTCTCATCCGGTATGACCGTGTTGGCCTGCGCAGGCTGGGTAGCGGGCACCCTCCTGCCCTGTCTGCGGGAACGGCTCGGCACATTCCCTGTGCTCGCACTGCCAAGCACGAGGTTGTACACCTGGCTTATTATGGATGCGGTCTCGTTCAGGTCTGCGTTGTTTACCGGGTAATACTCGACAACGCTCTCGTTCGGCCCTTTGACATCAAGGGCGTCAACAACTCTCGCCACCTCCTCCTGCACCGCCCTGGAAGCCACAACTACTATCGTCCCGAGCTCCTCATTGGGAATAATGATTGTGGTCTTCTCTATCTTCAGGGGCGTCTGCGGCCGCCGCCCTCTGCCGCGGTAAGTTGTGCGCGTACTCGCAGAGCCAACTGTAATCCCGAATATGCTGCCAAGCGTCTGCGCCATCCCCTCCACATCGCGGTTCTCAATCTTGTAGTAGCGGACAATCCGCTCGCCCGGCCCGATAACGTCCAGGGTGTTTATTGTTTCCTCAATGTCTTTCTGGAGCTTCAGCGGTGCAACCACTATCAGCGAGCTCAGGTTCTCATCAACAATGACAGTATTTGTCTGGGACACGGTGGGCGCCCGGGGAGCCGCCCGGCGGCCGCGCTGCCGCCCCGCCTGCCCCGCGGACTGGCCATCAAGCGTGAGGGAGAATATCTGGCTTATTATCTTCGCGGTCTCCTCGAGGTCCGCGTTCCTGAGCGCGTAATAGCGGACAACGTTCTCGTTAGGCCCTATTATATCCAGCTCCTTGATAACCTTCTCAATGTCCGCGTGCGTCGCCTCATTGGCAACCACAATCACTTTCGCCTGCTCCTTGCTGGCAAGTATTATCGCGTTCTTGCCAGCCCCGGTGCTCAGAACCTGCTGCCAGCCCCTGCGGCCGCGGAAGCGCGAGTCGCCCGCATCGCCGACTTTTATGTCGAATATGTTGCTCAGGAGGCGTGCAACTTCTTCCGGGTCGGCGAACTTGAGCTCGTAGTACTTCACCTGCTTCTCGCCCGGGCCGATTACATCTATCTTTTCCAGGGCCTCCTTTATCTTTTCGTGCACCTCGACCGTGGCCACGACAAGAAGCGAGTTCAAGTTCTCGTTCGGAAGCACTATCTTCTCCTGCGTCAGCGCCGGCCCGCCCCGCCTGCCGCGCCAGGAACGCGCAAAAAGCTGACGCAACTGGTCAACCTGCGTGCTCAGGGAAAGCGCAAACAGCGCGCTGATTATTTCAGCCGTCTTGTGGAGGTCTGCATTCTGGACCTTGTAGAACCGAAGCACCGCGTCCGCCGGGCCGACGACATCCAGCTCCTTGAGCACTTTCTCAACCTCCGCGTGGACCGCCTTGGAAGCCACAACAACCAAGGTACGCAGGTTTTCGTCAGCTATTACAACCGCAGACTTTTCTACAGCACTCTGCTGAGGTCTCTGCACCCTGCGGCGCCTGCCTTGTCTGTCACGAACAACAGCAGGCTGCGGCATCCCGCCCACGGCAGTTATGTCGAGGATGGAGGAAAGGACCTGCGCAATAGACTGCGGGTCAGCGTACTCAATTTTGTAGTACTTGATAATCTTCTGCTCCGGGTCAACCACGTCGAGCTTCGAGACAAGCTCCTTCATGCTCTCCATGCACGACTCCTCGCAACTCACAATCACCGACCCGAGCCGCGCTATGGCCACAACCGTAACTGGCGAATACTGGAGAGCTGAGAACTGTACAAGCCCGGGCTGCCTGCGCTGCCCCACGAGCCGGCTCACCTGCCGGGAAAACCGCTGCTGTATCTGGTTCATGAGCACCCGGTTCTCGACATCGATAATGGGCTGTATCTCTTTGAGGAGAACCTCCGGCGCGACGTTCTTGAGCTTTATTGTCTCCATGAGGACCTTTGGCCCTTCCTTATCAATAAGCTCAAGAAGGCCTGCAAGCCGCTTGACGTTGGCCGCGAAATCCGTCACCTGCACCATGCTCGTGCCCGGTATCGCCATAACCCCTCCCGGCAGGGTTGTTAGCCCTGAGAGCACCTTGGCCACATCCTCCGCACTGGCGTGTTCAAGCTGGTACATGAGAGTTACTATCTGCTCGCCCGGCCTGAGCTTCTCGAGCTCCGACTTCGAGTAAGTCGGCATGGGCCGCTTGAGCGCAGTCTGGATATCCACTATCTTGTAAATCTTCGCTTCCGGGGCGCCTGTCTCAATCAGGGTTAGCCCTTCAACCTCGAGAATTGCTTCAAAGACCTCCGGCATTGAGCCCACAGGAATCGGCTTGGCAGAAAAGAGGTTAACCCTCTTGCCGGCAACAAGGTTCTCATCAAAGAGGAACCTCCTGCCGGTGTAGGTCTCCATGAGCTTAATCACTTCTTTGAGCGACGCGCCGTTAAGGTTGAGCTTGACGCTTTGGTCCTGCGCCTCCTGGGCGCTCACCTGCTCGAGGTGGGGCAGAATCGCCGCCGTAAAAGCAAGCACCATCAAAAT
>CAYWBA010000166.1:0-7286 GCA_964455955.1 uncultured Planctomycetota bacterium
AAGCAGTCAGCCAGGGCGAGCCTTCCAGCTCCACATCTATAAGCCGCACCCCCGCCGCCGTGTTTTGCATGTCTGCAAAGCCGAGATTGACTGTGTATCCGCCGTTTGCGAGCGGAACCTTATAGGTAAGAGTACCGTATGTATAATGATAGTACTGGTAGAGATAATCATCATCCGTTCCCGCGACATTACCGGTCCAATTGCTGAGATAAAACCAACTATCAGACCAGCCCCAGGTGCCGTCCGTATACTTCTGGTCATGAAGCCAGATATTGCCGCTGGAGTCGGTGTAATCAATGCCAGGCTGGTAATATTCGCCTGTAGTGTCGTACAAGCTGATTTTCGCGGCCGCGCCGCAGTTGACGCGGAATGGCTTGCATGAGTTGGGCGCAATCCTTATTTCAACTTCCTTGTACGCCCTTGCCTTGTAGTTGTCCACAGCCTGGACCCGGGCCAGGTAGCGATGGGGCAGGGTGTAGGTGTAACTTATAGAGCTGAGACCTGCTCCGGAGTACTCGGGGGCGAGTTTCCCGTAGCAATGCCCTTTCGGGAACCATTCGTAGGAGGCGACGCTGTCGTCGCTGTCGGAAGCCGAGCATGTAAAATTTACTGAAAGAGGCGCAGTCCCGGATGTTGCGTTCGCGGTCAGCGAGCTGACAACAGGCATTTCGTTGTGAGGCGAAGCCATGACCGGTATCGAGAGGTCGCCGTAAAAGACAGTCGTGAGGGTCTCGTCGTAAGGAAAATTGAAAACCGAAGCCATTCCCCATGGCTCGCCTTCAGAGAGAAGCTGCCGGAACTCGGCGTCCGTAGTACTATCGTCGAGTATAACAAAAGCCCCTGCATAGGTAGAAGCGGTTGAACCTATAGAGAGCACGTTGCCGCCGCCGCGGGTGAGTATCTGCTGATTGGTAATGCCGCCGAGCACGCCAGTGGAGCAGGAAGTAATGCAGGCGAAGCGCGAGAGCGCGAGTGTGTCATGGATCCTGAAGTCGGTTACGTTATAGCTATTGTACCACGTTCGGCCGCCGTGGCTGGTTTCGTGGATAAGCTCGCTGCCCTTGCGCCACGCTTGTCCTGGTGAGAGGTATTGGGCCTGCGGCCAGATATCAAGAGCATTTTCCGTAGTCCCGCCCCCTGGGGGGACACCGTCGTACTGGTATGCGATGTGGGGATATCTTGAGGCGCCGGTGCGGTAATCGTGGTTTGCATCGAGCGCTCTCTCCAGAAGTTCCGCCTCGCTGCCAAAATACAGTTCCCTGTTTATAACGGAACGGGCGTACATGCGGCTGGCCCAGATATGTCGTTTATCGGTATCGCGGTATGTTTCCATGTTCCAGTACACGAGGTCTGTATATGTGCCAGTCTGGCTGTTTCCTACCTTGGGAATATATCCGATAAGTATGGTACCGGAGAGGTACTCGCCGGCCTTGTTGTACTCGGAGACAAGATAGTCCCAGAGGTCTGTTGCGTTCTTTGTGGCAGTATCCCACGGCTTGATGATTCCATTGAAGCCCTCGTTTTCGAGGTCGGTTTTGAGACGATTGACCTTCGTTTGTATCTCAGGAAGCAGCAGGTCGTTGACCACCAGAATCACGTTCATGCCGCAAGGATCGCCCGCCTCTCGCATGAGTATCTGGCATGTGACCTCGTTTGAATAAGACACTCCATCCGACATCCGCCATGTGAACGAATCCTCACCCGTGTATCCTGAAACAGGCGCATATTTGAAGTAGGGGCTGAAGCTGTTTATGGGACAGGCGGCACCGTGCGCGGGCAAAGTGAGCAATTCGAGCGTGAAAGTCTGACCTGAGTCGGGGTCTGTGTAATAAGGCTTGATATTGGCTTCGGTGTCCGAGAACATGACAATGTTCTGGTCATATGCAACCGGCGGGGTATTAGGGTCGACCGTAATCGAGACTGTCGCCTCATTGGAGTTTTCGAGACTGTCGTTTACCTTCCAAGTGAAAGAGTCCGCGCCTGTGAAGCCGGGGTTCGGGGTGAAGTAGATAGTTGTTCGGTCAATCCAGTCACCAGCGTTTATCTCATAGTATACCCACGCTGTTCCAGTTTGTATCAGGCATTCGAGCTTGCCGTTAGCTGGTACTGTAACAAAGTTGTACTGGAAAGGCTGCCCCGAGTCCGGGTCGGTATATGACATGCTCACGGGCTGGCGCTCGATGCCCTCGACGACATTGAGGTTTGAATCATCGGCGATCGGCGGAGTGTTTGGGTTTACAGTTATCGAGAGAGTTGCCACATTCGAGTCCACCATGCTGTCATTCACCTTCCACGTGAACGAGTCCGCACCCGCGAAGCCGGGGTCAGGGGTAAAGTAAATATTTGTCCGATTAATCCAGTTGCCAGCGCCAATTTCGTACCACACCCAGTCAGCGCCATCCCAGACACGATATTCGAGCTTGCCGTTTGCAGGCACTGTAACAAAGTTGTACTGGAAAGGCTGTCCCGAATCCGGGTCTGTATATGACATGCTCACGGGTTCGCGCTCGATGCACTCGACGACATGGAGGTTTGAGTCGTTGGCGATCGGCGGAGTGTTTGGGGTTACAGTTATCGAGAGAGTTGCCACATTCGAGTCCACCATGCTGTCATTCACCTTCCACGTGAACGAATCAGAGCCTGTGAAACCGGCGGCTGGCGTATAATATACTCTTGATGAAGGGAAGGCAGCGCCGACGACAATAGTGTTCCAGACAGTGGAGCCGCCGCTTGTATCACACCATTCGAGCGTAACATGGCTCGGGAGGGAGACAACGGTGAAAGTTTTCGGCTGATACGCGTCAGGGTCAGTATGGGGCAGATAAAAAAAGCTGCGAACCACTCCCTCAGCAGTATTCAAACTGCCATCGTTGGCAACCGGCACAGTGTTATCAATGATGGTCAAAGTGTAAGTAGCTATGTTGGAGTTCTCGTAGCCGTCGTTAACCAACCATGTGAATGAATCGCCGCCCTTGAATCCGGGATTGGGAGTATATCTCCAGTACTTTGTCGGTACGCCGATACCGACCTCGATATTATGCCAGATGGTAGAGCTGCCGCTGCCTTCGCACCATTCGAGAGTTCCATGCGCAGGCAGCGTTACGGCGGTGTAAGTATGATCCTGCCCTGTACTAAGGTCGGTCATGCTAAGATAGAGGTATGCCCGGACGGAGCTTTCTGCGAGCTCTTTTTCCTGGTCGTTCGCCGTGGGAGGCCAATTATCGACCGGGTAAGCGGGGGCTGAAATTGCAAGGATGGTCAACAAAGACAGCATTAAAGAGCCCAATATTTTGCGAAACTGCATCATTAATCAATCCTCCTTTGTCATTTTTCACCGGCTGCGAGCTCGAATACATCCTTCCCCGAGATCTTTATCATAGTGCATATCATACGCCACGGGGGGCGTGTTGTCGTCTGCAGAAACATGAGGTGAAAACGCAAAGATGGTGAAAACAGATAGCACGACAACAATAAAGAAACAGTGCTTACGCAGCGTACTAACATAACCAATTCTTGTCATAACTATACCTCCTGACACCTTCTTGCGATATCTCGTGTTGCAGATGTCTGTGCATCAAAATCTCTACAAATAACAATACGATGGCGGGTGCTTGAAAATCACAGCGGAACTGTCATAGTTCACTTATTGACTACAATAATCTGGCATGGTTACTTTTGCGAACGCAGGTAGCGGAGGAGTTTCTGCTGACGCGTGATAGCGCTGAGAGCCTTACGGATAATTAACCGCGCACAATGAGGATTTATTCCACCAGCCTTAGTTAAGAACTCTTGCATGAAATCTACTCTCAACTATACTATAAACAGTTTATAAAACATCACGGAACTGTTATGATTCAATAATTCACTACAATATTCTGGAAGAAGTATTAATAAACAACGATGAATGAAATAAACCTCGATGACCTGAAGCTTTCCTGCAATGCTGCAGAGGAGATTTTCAGGCTGAACCTGCAGCAGTGGTCGTTTGGCGTAGGGGTAGTGAATCTTGCGCAGGTTCTCGGAATTTGGCCTGCTCGCCTGAAGCGGGCGATGAAAAGAACAACTCTTACTTTTGACCTCGCCTACCGGGTACACAAGGCCTGCAGTATTGCATGGTCGGATATTTTCACCTCAGCTTCTAATAACCAAATTCTTATGGAGCAGGTGGCAAAGGCTGAGAAAGAGCGCAAACTTACCGTCAACGAGCATTCAGTCAATCTTGCTGAAGAGGAAGTCCGGGCAAGACTGCTCGATTTGGTCAGGGAAATTGGGCACATGGAATGCGCCAGGTGCATTGGAATCACACCTTCAAGCCTTCACTACTATCTCAACATTAGAAGAATCCCGCTGTCACTGATATGGAAGATTCACCTTCTAACAGGTGTGTCGTACTCGGTTATTGCAAGCGGCGAAGAGGAGGAGAGCGAGCAGCGGCACAAGAATTCGCTGGGCACACAGGATGAGGTTTATGGCCGTTTCGATGACCTGTCTGAACCGATTGTCAGGCTCGTTAGGTTTTGCCTCGACAACTTAATATGGGAAAGGGCGCAGCCTTTTGTTCCATATGTGGAAAAACTTCAACAAAGGAAGCTCTCTCTGCCGCAGAGAATGGGCCTGATGAGGCTTTTTGCCCGATACCACAACATTCGGGGAAACGCTCGAAAAGCTGCCCGCTTACTTGAGAAAGCCTGGGCTGAACTAAGGAAGTCAAAAGCAAATCTGCACCTGCTCCGGCTCCATCTGTATCCTGCTGCTATGGTCAGTCGATGGGATATGTACGAGCGGGTTGCTGACTACATATTAAAGATGACCGATGACCCTATGACGGTTTTTAGAGTTCTACAGGATCGGATAGCTGCAGCTCTGACAAGTCGGCGTATCAATGAGACAGCAAACCTGGCGAGACACCTTATGTACAAGATGAGGGGAAGCGATGTAAAGTTTAAACGCCCCAGGCTTGTCTGGCTTGAAAACATACTTGCTATATGCGCATGGATGCTTGGGGATTGGGATGAAGCACTGTTTCGCACAAGGAAGTTACTTGGCTCATCTGCTGTAAAACTATCTAATAAACGCCTTGCAAGCGAAATTGAATTAAACATCAAAATCTGGCTGGGCGACGTGCCTGGAGCTATTAAGGCCATCAAGACATTTGCCGGCTGCTTAGCTCCTGGGTTTGAGGAGGCGGCTTCTAATAAACACATAGATATATACCGACTGCGCTGCCTGCTATTAAAGAGAGACATGGGAGGCACTCTTTCAGCTACCGAGGAGAAGAAGCTGAATCGCCTACTGAAGAAGGTCTCTACACTTAATGAACCGGGGCTGGAAGCTGAGGCCATTTGTGAGCATGCAATATGCATGTACCTTGCAAAAAATGAGACAAAATATTTAAAAAATATCCTCGACAAGCTTGTTTCTGGGAAAGGTTTCCGCAGAGGCGCGCTCATTCTCGCGCTTCCAGATCTTCTCGAAACTGCAAGGAAAGCAGGCCTTTGGTCCCCCAAGCTTGAGCAATGGCAGAAGGAACTTATTAAGAAAGGTGTCCTCAACTTCGGTCATCGTTATTCTGATTAAACAAGAGTAATCTTAGGCGAGATTCAATCGACCTTCAGTCAAGTACAATGTGCCTTCCTACGATTAAGCATATTGATAAAAGAGGCGCATTTCACGTTTGATGACCTGCTTAGACATAATACTGCTCGCCATACGAGGAATTGAGGTAATGATATCAAAGATCTGTCTGCTTCGCCGAAATAAGGAACTCTCTTAGACATTCGATGTCTAAATTAAATATGATGCAAACCTTATAAAGACAGGTCATGTATAAAAACTTTTCGGTAAAAGTTGCAAAAAAAGCGAAAATTTTTCAGTGAACGGCATCATATTCAGTAAAAGTATAACATATGTACAAGGGAGATTCCAAATGAAAACTGATTAGTAACTGATTGCCACATTCCAGAAAAACAGAAACCCACGGAGGCTCCGACTGCTAATCTAGCGTCACGCCAGGGGTATATACAACGTTGCACTCGGCATGCTCGGTAACCATGCTGACGCTGAAGACGTCACTCAGGAGACATTTCTACGCTTCATAAAATCGGCGCAGAATCTTAAAGATGTTCACTCTTTTAAAGCGTGGCTCACGCGCATAGCAGTCACTGCCTCTCTCGAGGTAATTCGCTCAAGGAAACGCAAGCGTGAACATGAGGCACATGCAGCCGAACACACTGTTCGCGGGAGGGAAACCGGCATGGAAGTATCCCGCAGTATTTTTCATAAGGAGCTAAAGCAATCTGTTTTTTCGCTTCCCCTCGAATTGAGAATACCCGTGGTTCTGAGTTTCTATCAGGGACTTACCTATTCAGAAATTGGCGCCACGCTGGATTGTTCAGTTAGCACAGTCTCCACGCGGATTTAGAAGGCACGGGGAAATTTAAAGAAGAAGCTGCTGCCAGCCGGCTTTGGTGCTTTTCTCACAGAGATTGAAAGCGAACTCGCATCAGTGCCTTCCGAGCCGGTTTCTCCGATCCTGCTGCATCGCCTCAAATCACTACCTCAGAGGCAGCCTTTGTACGGGATGCCGTCACCTGTAAAAAATGGCCTGTAATATCCAAGGTTGGCGTGATTCTTCTAACTATCGTTATATGTGGCGGGGCGCTTACGACACTTCTGATACCAGCATCGCCGCCCTTAAGAAGGCGCCCAAGAAGGGGCAGAAGAAGAACGGCGAGAAGGCAAAGGCGGCAAAACTGGATACCGCAGCACCCTCGCCGGCAAAAGAGGAGAAGGCCGAGCAGGCGAAGCCGAAAGCCAAGAAGAAGGGCAACGGCGGCAACGGCAAGCTCGCCGAGCTGAAGAAGGAGGTGGAGAAGGCGGCCGAAGAGAAGCAGAAGGTGCTGGCGCAGGCCGAGGAGCTTCACTCGAAGGCCAGGGAGCTGGAGCAGACTGCGAAGCAGGAGTATGCCAAGGCGCTGGCTCCCTACGACGGGAGCAAGGCCAAGAAGACGCTTTTCTGCTTTCTGCGGTCTTCTATGAGGGAAATCGGTCTGAGAGCACGTTCCGTAACAACAGGCTGATGTCTGGAATTAGGCATGGAGAGAATGTGCTCCCGTATTTCGGGGGCAAGGTGAACAAGGTTCAATATCTGCGTAACTCTGCCGCGGGTCAAATTCTCTCGGCGGGCGATTTCGGCTTGAGAGACGACCTCGCCGGTTTCCAGTTGCATGTTCCACTCAAGGGCCTTTTGGAGGAGCAGCTTCACCCGGGGTATCTTTGGTTCCTTC
>CAYWBA010000167.1:0-7203 GCA_964455955.1 uncultured Planctomycetota bacterium
AGGGCAATGACCTTCCTGTGGAGCGGGTAAGCTGGGAGGATGTGCAGAAGTTCCTGAAGAAGCTCTCTGAGAAGGAGGGTGTAACTTACCGCCTTCCGACAGAAGCCGAGTGGGAATATGCCTGTCGGGCGGGTTCAACAACAAGGTTCTGTTATGGGGATAACGAAAGCAAGTTGGGTGACTATGCATGGTATAGGGCAAACTCAGCCGGTAAGACTCATCCTGTTGGTCAGAAGAAGCCGAACGCGTGGGGTTTGTACGACATGCACGGAAATGTCTGGGAGTGGTGTCAGGACTGGTGCGATTCTGCCTATTACAGCACCAGCCCCGCAGATGACCCACAGGGGCCCGCAAGCGGCTCGGTCCGCGTGTTGCGCGGCGGCTGCTGGAGCTTCGACGACAGCGACTGCCGTTCATCGAAGCGCGTCAGGCTCAACCCGTCGTCCAGGAACAACTTCATTGGGTTTCGTGTGGTGAGGAGTTGCCGTCCGGCGCAGGAACATGCAAAAGGGGGAAAAGAGCCTATAAAGAAACTCGCCACTGATGCCAAAGCCAAGCTGCCGCCATTCACAAAGTTTCTTCGAGGTACACGCGAGGTGCGCGTCCGCAATCCTAATGATTTTGCAGTCACGGCCGGACTGCGGTCGGGTAATGCTGGGAGAGACTGGAACATACCTGCTAACGGGGTGGCTTCTATAAATGTCCCCGACGGGAAATACGATATCTATTTCATATATTCCAACAAGCCAGACTCCCTTTTCCAGGGCGACAGCTTCACACTTAGCGGAAATGGAATAGAAATCAAGATCGTCAAAGTGGTTGGGGGCAATTACGGCATCCGTCGGGTCAAATAACAGACGGTCCACTTCCGGCAGAGGGGATGTCCGAATGATAATAGTCCACGCTTCTGTGTGATGGTCCAGTTTTTTGTAAGAAGGTTACCCTCGGCAGCGTGCTCTCGCACGGTTCAGTTGTCGCACGGGAAATCGGCAAATTACACATTTATCATTTGTGCTATGATCCGGGAAAGTGTTCTTGTAGCAATCTTGACTTACTACCCGCTTCACGTTCTAATATGACATTAAAACCAGAGGGTAGCACCCGCAGGCGAGACAACCACTCGAAACGCAACAGGGAAAATGGGCAGTACCCTGAAAGAGAAGGCCGCCTTGGGAACCCAGGCTCTGGGAAGGACATGATTCAGATGCTTCTTTGCGCAGACCTTGGTAACACGTGCGTGACTTTCGGCTGCTTCGACGGCGAGACGTTGTTGCAGCATTGGCGAGTGCCTGTCGAAGACTTCGGGGAGCTTGACCCCCTGTGGGATGAGCGCTCCCTGCCTGACCCGGATGCGGTGATTCTGGGTTCTGTAAACCCGGCCGCGGAAGAACTCCTGAGCGCATGGCTGCGGCGCAGGTTTGTCCTTATGCCTCTGCGCGTGGGCAAGGAAGTCGAGGTCAAAATGCCTGTACTTCTTGATAATCCCAAGGAGATAGGCGCAGACCGCATCCTCAACGCACTTGCAGGCTTTCGCGCGTTCGGCGGGCCTCTAATCATCGTAGACTTCGGCTCAGCCGTGACGTTTGACGTGGTTTCCGCGGCGGGAGAGTATCTGGGTGGCGCCATAGCGCCGGGCATAAGGCTTTCAGCCCAGGCGCTGGCGGAAAAGACCGCGCTCCTGCCAGAGGTTCGGCCCAAGAAGAAGCCGCCAGCCATTGGCCGCTCAACCCGCGCAGCCATCGCCAGCGGACTCTACTACGGCTTCCTCGGACTTGTCTCAGAGATGGTTGAAAGGATTTCCGAAGACCTCGGTGCTAAGCCGCGCGTCATCGCAACAGGCGGGGACTCGGCAGTAGTCGCCTCGGAGGCGCCTCAGATTGAAGAGATTGTTGAAACACTCACGCTTGAGGGTCTCAGGCTTGCCTATCTGCAGCACATTGGTAAAGATAAGTCAACAAGCTCCAATTCTCCCTGAGAATCGGTAACGTAGCACTGAATATCAAAAAAAGTGTAGAAAACTCAGAGCAGAATCACAAACCCCGGCTGTATGTTGCGCTTGCGACACCCCCGGGCCTCGGCGGCATTGCTGAGCTGCACCTGTGGGGTGAGGACGCGGCCGCGCTTGTGGACTGCGTCTTCCAGTCCAAGTCCGGCGTGAAAATCACCCAGGTTCCACAAGAACGCTTCCTCTACGGCCACATCCTTGATGGCCCGGATATTCTTGACGAGGTCATAGTCCGGCGCAAGGAATCCGACCGCATCTACGGCACCCGGGCCGTGCATATCGGCTGCCACGGCGGCGGTGCTGCCGCAAATGCAATAATCAACCTTCTTTGCAGGAAAGGCGCCGCTCTCCGTGACCCCGAGTACGCACTGGAACACGCGGCAGCCTGCGGCCGAATCAGCCGGGTAGAGTTGGCAGCTCACAAGGCGCTCAAGAATTGCGTAAGCGAGCTTGCACTCCCCGCGCTGGTTGGTGAGCTCCATGAACATCTCCTCGAACGCGAGCTTGTCCGGATTTATTGCCTGTTTGAGAAAGATTCCGAGGCAGCCACGGGAGCACTTCAAGAACTGCTCGAAAGAAACTGGGCCCTCCCCCTTGCGGACCCCCGCTCGGTTGTAATAGCCGGCTACCCGAATGTGGGCAAATCCTCTCTTTTTAACGCGATTGCAGACAAGGAAAGGGTTATTGTCCACCATACTCCGGGTACCACGCGCGATGTCGTGGATATGCTTGTTGTCAGTGACGGCGTGCCGTTTCACCTTCTTGACTCGGCCGGGCTGGGCGAGGCAAAGAGTTCAATAGAAAAGCAGGCTGAAGAGTTTGCGCTCGGCGCGCTTGGGAGCGCCTCGCTGATTCTGTTTGTCTTCGACAACTCCCGTGCAGCTAAAGAAAGGGAAATAGAGATATACAACTCGCTTGACTCCAAAAGGCTGATACCTATAATCAATAAAACTGACTTGCCGCGGGCCAAGGCGCCGCCAGTACCGCAGGCTTTGGAAGTGTCCGCGCTGACCGGTGCCGGTATTGAGAAGCTCCGCCACGGTATTACCCGGCGTCTTGCAGGTAAGCCCGCAGGCGGCAAAGGACCCGTGGTTTTCTTGGACAATCAGGAGAGGGCTTTGAAAGCAGCGCTTGCGGCCGGCCAGGCAGGTAAGGCCTGCGCTGCTGCCGAAGTTGTCGCAGAGCTTCTGGGGCATATACCCGCCCCGGGAGACTCGAAAGCTGACTTGTGTGGCTTATGAAAAAAAGAGTCATATTGGAAGCCAGCGAGGTGGCCCGGCTTGTTGAGAAGCTTGCCGCCGACACCGCAGGTGATGGTAAGAACCTTGAAGGCCTTGCCGTTGTGGGCGTTCATAACCGTGGCGTGCCGCTTGCAAAGAGGCTTGTCGCGGCGATAAGCAAGCGCTGGAACGTGGAGCCAGAGCTTGGCAGCCTTGACATAACGCTTTACCGGGACGATTTGTCGGACGTCGCATCGCAGCCACAGGTCCGGGGCACTGAGATAAATTTCGACATCTCCGGCAAGCGGGTGGTACTTGTTGACGACGTGCTCTACACGGGCCGCACAGCCCGCGCCGCGATCAGCGAGCTCATTGACTTCGGGCGACCCGGGAGAATTGAGCTTGCCGTGCTTGTTGACCGCGGCCACCACGAGCTGCCCATAGCGGCCGACTATGTCGCCAAAAAGATTGAAACCACTCCCTCGCAAATGGTTGAAGTTCACTTGAAAGAGGTTGACGGAAGGGACGAAGTTCTTCTTATCGGAGATAATTAGGGGGCTTACGTGAATTGGACACGCCGGCACTTGCTGGGCCTCTATGACCTGAGCGCCGAGGAGATTAACACAATCCTCGATACCGCCGCCTCTTTCAAGGAAGTTTCCACCCGCAGTATCAAGAAAGTCCCACCGCTTCGCGGAAGGGTGGTTGCGAATCTCTTCTTCGAGCCTTCGACCAGGACAAGAATAAGTTTTGAGCTCGCGGCAAGCAGGCTCAGCGCGGATGTGGTGAACTTTGAGAAGGTAACCAGCTCGGCTGTCAAAGGCGAAACGCTCAAAGACACCGCACGCAATATAGAGCGCATGGGTGTAGATATAGTCGTGGTCCGGCACAGCGCCCCCGGCGCCCCGCACAGGCTTGCTGAGGTTCTTGATGCATCAGTAATAAATGCGGGCGATGGTCCCCATGAACATCCCACCCAGGCTCTCCTTGACATATTTACCATGCGCGAGCACAAGGACAGGCTGGAAGGGCTTACGGTGGCGATAGTCGGCGACATCGCCCACAGCAGGGTTGCGCGTTCGAACATATGGGGGTTACAGAAGCTCGGTGCAAAAGTGATACTGGTGGGGCCCTCAACGCTTGTCCCGGGGGGCTTCCGCGAGCTTGGCGTCGAGGTCACTCACAGCCTCGACGAAGTAATAGAGCGCTGCGATGTCATTAACATGCTTCGAATCCAGCTCGAGCGCCAGGAGGGCGGGTTGTTCCCCTCGCTTAGAGAGTACTCAAGGATGTTCGGCCTTAACCGCGAGCGGGTCTCGAAAGCCAAGGAGGATGTTTTGATAATGCATCCCGGCCCTATGAACCGGGGGGTGGAAATAACGCCGCAGGTGGCGGACGGCCCGCACTCGGTGATTCTTGAGCAGGTTGAAAACGGCCTGGCTGTTCGCATGGCCGCCATGTACCTTGTTACCAGGGGGCGTTAAGTGAACCTCGTAATTAAAGGCGGACGTGTGGTTGACCCCGCCAACGGAGTTGACAAAGTACTTGATGTTTACCTAAGCGATGGGAAAATCGCTGCTCTCGGCAATGTCCCTTCAAACCCCGACCACACTATTGACGCAACCGGACTTGTGGTCGTGCCCGGCCTTGTTGATATGCACGTGCATCTTCGGGAACCAGGCAACGAGGAGGAAGAGACTATAGCCAGCGGAGCCGAGAGCGCATCTGCAGGCGGCATCACCTCCTGCGCCTGCATGCCCAACACAGAGCCCGCCATAGACAACGAAGCTGCTGCAGAGTTCGTGATACTGCAGTCGCGCAGGGCGGGCAGGTCCAACGTGTTCCCCATAGGCGCGGTTACCAAGGGCAGAAAAGGCCAGCAGCTCGCCGAGATGGGCGGGCTTGTGCGGGGCGGCGCGGTCGCTTTCTCCGACGACGGCGACCCGGTCGCTAACGCGGAACTCCTTCGGAGAGCGCTCCTGTACGCGAAGATGTTCGACAAGCCGGTGATAAACCACTGCGAAAACAAAGAGCTTGCCGAACGCGGGGTAATGAATGCGGGCATGGTCTCGATGATTCTGGGCCTCCCCGGGATGTCGAGCGCAAGCGAGGAAATAATGGTCGCGCGCGACCTTGCCCTTGCAGAGATAACTGGCGGAAGCCTTCACATCGCCCACGTATCAACCGCCGGCTCTGTAGAGCTTATACGCACGGCTAAGGCAAGAGGCATACGAGTAAGCTGCGAGGCTGCGCCGCACCATTTCACCCTTACGGACAAGTGTGTTGAAACTTTCGACCCTAACTACAAGGTGAACCCTCCGCTTCGGACCGCCGCCGATGTAGAGGCGATAAAGGAAGGGCTTGCCGACGGGACGATAGACGCAATTGCGAGCGACCACGCCCCGCATACCCAGGAGGAAAAAGACGTTGAGTTCTCCTTTGCGCCTTTCGGGATTATCGGCATGGAAACGCTGCTGCCGCTCACTTATACCGAGCTTGTACTGCCCGGCGTGATTTCCCTGTCCCGATGCGTAGAGCTTGTTTCGACCAACCCCGCGAAGATTCTCAGGCTCAGCAAGGGTACGCTCTCTCCCGGAGCGGATGCCGATATAACCATTATAGATACGCAGACCCAGTGGGAAATTGACGTAAGCAAATTCCGCTCAAAGAGCCGCAACTGCCCCTTCCACGGATGCAAGGTTCACGGCCGCGTAGGTTACACGATTGTTTCAGGCAAGGTGGTTTTCGACGCCGACGTGGAATCAGCCACTTGGGAGACATTTCCTTGACCATCGGCCGCTGCACACACACCGCCCTTGACCTTGCTGCAATCCTGTTTTACTGCACCGCCATCTTCGTCCTTTCATCCAGGTCTTTGGTGGGGGAACCCTTTTACCCCTTCCAGGGCGTTGACAAGGTGGCGCACATTGGCCTGTATGGCGGCCTGGGCATGCTGATATGCCGGTTTCTGGCAAACGACCTTCACCGGAGCGCTTCTGTCGCAATAATCGGGGCGGCGCTTCTCGCTTCGCTCTACGGTCTTTCCGATGAAATTCACCAGTTATACGTACCGGGGCGCAGAGCCACCATCGGCGACTTTGTGGCAGATACCATCGGTGCTGTCCTGGCCGTTGCTGTATGGCACTTTGTCTTCCGCCGTCGGCAGAAGCCTATGGCGGAGGCCGAGAGACCCCGGCAGGAGCGTGCAGCGGCTCTTCAAAGCGAAGCGCCGGCAAAAAAGGTTGGGAGATGACGTACCGGTTTGAATGCCGCTGCGGCAAGAAGCTCGCCGCGCAGGACAAAGACCTGGGAGAAGAAATCCGCTGCCCGCAGTGCGGCACGCGGGTTTTGCTGCCCCTTGCCTCTGAGGAAAAACACCGTTACCTTGAACGCGAACCGCTCGCCCAGATTGCCTTTATCTTGAGCCTTCTGCCTCTTGCGCTGATTGCTTACACCGTGATAGAGACCGCCCTCTCCGGCGGCCGCCAGTGGCTTGGGATACTCTACAACATCCTGGGTACTGCCCTGTGGCTGGGGCAGGTCGCCACAGTTGTGCTTGCCGCAGTTTCCCTCTCCAGGATTAAGCGCGCGCAAAACCAGCTCACTTCCCTCTACGGAGAGCATAAAGCGACATTTGCACTGCTGCTTGGCGTGACCTGGCTGACGCTGCTCGTACTTTCAGTATTCTTCAGCCTGATGTGGCGGTAACTCTTTTAGAGTCTATCTCAGAACTTTGCGCGAGCCGCGTTGCGAGCGCCGGGGCAGCGAATGCAAGGAGTGACGACGAGCACGTATCAGGGAATACATCGAGGAGAAGCGAAGCAGCAGGCGCGCTCCGCCGCCGCAACCCGCAGGGACGGGGCGATTCCCGCCGGATGCGGCGTCGCTCGTCATCGGCATGTTCCCCAGCATGTCTTCTCCTCGCTCCTTGCCTGCGACGGGAATCGCGCCCGTCGCGGCCACGGAAAGTACTGAGAT
>CAYWBA010000168.1:0-7162 GCA_964455955.1 uncultured Planctomycetota bacterium
GCGGGATACATGGAAACAGGGAAAATCCCCGGCTTCTTTAAGAACCCTTTTCTCGCTTATGCCGCTTGCCAGGCCGAGAACAAAGGTCACCTTAGGCATGCGGGCTTTAATCAACCTGGCCGACTGCGCCAGTATGGGCATCAGGCGCTTGATTTCCTTGCGGCGGCTTCCGGGCAGAAGCCCTATCAGCTTGTGGCCTTCAGGAACGTTGAGTTCCTCCCGCAACGTGGCATCGATGCCTTCAGGACCCATCAGGGAGTCAAGCAGGGGGTTTCCAACATAAGAGGCATCAATCCCGTAGCGGCTGTAAAATCGCTCTTCGAAAGGCAGAATAACCAGGCTCTTGTCAATGTATCGCGCCATCTGGTGCACGCGGTAAGTCCGCCACGCCCAGACCTGGGGGCATATGTAGTAGACCACCGGGATGCGGGCTTTTTTGAGCTTCTTGGCCAGACGGAGGTTGAACTCGGGGAAGTCTATAAGGACTGCAACGTCAGGCTTCCTTCGCCGCGCCTCTTTTGCAAATTTGAAGAAGGTGGAAGCCAGCCGGGGATATGAAAGGATGCCTTCTATAATGCCGACCGCCGCGTGTCTTGTTACATCTTTGTAAATCTGGACGCCTTCGGCAGCCATCCTTGAGCCACCGAGCCCGAAAAAGGTCACCTCAGGCACAATTCTTCTTATCGCCCTGACAAGCCTCGCCCCATGGAGGTCTCCAGAGCTTTCACCTGCGACTATAAGAACCTGCTTGGTCCCTCGGCTGCTGATTTGCGCCTCCCCACTTGCGAATGCAAAGTTCAAGGCGAAAAATTCAAAGTTGCAATTCTAAATTCAAAATTAGGAATTAGTAATTATGAATTGCAATTTTCCATTCTTCATTTTCCATTTTTCATTCTCTGATACCCAGCAGACGCGCGGGGTGAACCTTTTCGTGAGTTTTGATTGCTTCGAGGATGCAAGTTACTATTTGCATAGTCTTGAGCCCGAGCTCACCGGAAACCAGAGGCTCTTTGTTGTGCTCGATTGATTCGACAAACGATTCGAGTTCCTTCTTCAGAGGCTCCTCAAAGGCTATGTCAATTTCCCGGATTGTCAGGAGTTCGCTAAACATCATCTCCTGTGCATCCTTCACCGAGGGCGCACTGTCTTTGAAAGTTAGAATCTTCTGGGGGTCAAAAGATTCGCTCTTCTTGAAGACCTGTGCCTTGTGGGTACCGTAGTTGAGCGAGACGTAAGTGTCTGACTGGAATATCCTTATCTTGCGCATAGTCTTGCGTGAGATGCGGCTTGCCCGCAGATTTGCAATGCAACCGTTTTTGAAAAGAATGCGGGCGTTGGCCATGTCCTCGTGCCTACCCACGACGCTTACGCCTATGGCGTCGATCTCGTAAACCGGCGAGTCTACAAAGGCAAGAACTATGTCGACGTCGTGAATCATCATATCAAGGACAACGCCGATATCGATGGAGCGGAATGAAAACGGGCTGATGCGGTCGCACTCGATGAAGCGGGGTGTAGTTATGTAGCCCCTGACCGCGACCACTGCGGGGTTGAACCGCTCAACGTGGCCGACCTGCATTATTATGCCGGCCTTACGCGCCAGGGCAACCAGTTGCTCGGCTTCGTCCAGCTTGAGGGTCATGGGCTTTTCGACAATCACGTGCTTGCCTGCCTTGATAAAATCGCTTGCCACATTGAAATGCAGGTCTGTTGGAACCACAACCGATACTGCATCGACAAGGTCAATCATATCGCGGTGGTCAGTGAGGGCGGAGCACCCGTACTTGGCGGCAGTGACTTTGGCGCTTTCCGGGTCAATGTCGGCCACAGCGACAAGGTTAGCAGACGCCAGCTCGTCGTAAACCCTTGCATGGATTTTCCCCAGGTGCCCAACCCCGACAACACCAACATTCAAGCTGCCCATGAAAATCTCCGATTTTCAAGTAAGTAGAGCTGCGGCCTCCTTGACTGGTGCTTGCTCCCTCACTACTTTCTACTTTCCCGGCCGGAGGCCGCGCTATTCCCTCAAAGCTTCCCGGGCTCTCCCCTGCTTGCCCTTGGCCGAGCCTCGCAGGAAGGCGACAAGTTCACCGATTTCCACTGAAGAGTTGTCTTTTTCAAGCTTTGCCATTGCCTCTGACATTGGCAGTTGTGAGCGGTAAAGTGTGCGGTGGGCCTCTCTAATAAGACTGATAGTCTCAGGTGCCATTCCACTCCGGCTGCAACCCACGAAATTGATGCAGCGGACCTTCGCAGGGTTTCCTTCAACAATCATGAAGGGCGGCACATCGCGCACAACCCTTGTGAGGCCGCCGACAAAAGCGAGGCGCCCGACCGTGACGAAGTGGTGTACTGCCGCGAGCCCTCCGATGTTTGCCCTGTCTTCTACTTTTACATGACCGCCGAGCTGCACACCGTTGGCCAATATCGCACCGTTGCCGATATCGCAGTCATGCGCTATGTGCGAATAGGCCATGAGATAACTATTGTTTCCAATGCGTGTGACCCGGTCGGCCTTGTGCGTGCCGCAGTGGATTGTGACGCCTTCGCGGACCACGTTGTTGTCGCCTATTATCACCCTGGTATCGTGGCCTGAAAAACTCAAGTCCTGCGGCCAGGTACCAATAACCGAGTTCTGGTAGATAGTGTTGTTTTCTCCAATCTCGGTGTTTCCGGCGACAGTGACGTGGTTACGCAGGACGGTTCCCTTACCTATTTTAACGCCGGTCTCTATCACACAGTAGGGGCCGACTTTCACGCCCTCTCCTATTTCTGCACCGGGGTCTACAACCGCGGTATTGTGTATTTCCCCTCCGGGTTCCATTTGCGGTGTTACAGCCTTGTCCTGGGGCTGTATCATCACGAGCATGAATCGAATCTGCGCCTCAGCCACGACCTTGCCATCCACCTTGGCCCAGGTCTTGACCTCTCCCCTGTTGCTGCCTATCTTCGTGGCCTGGGCCTCAAGGACAAGCTGGTCTCCCGGTATCACCGCCTTGCGGAACTTGACATTATCTATAGACATGAGGAAAGGCAGCTTGCCGTCTTCCTCCAGGCCTTTGAGCATAAGTACGCCCGCAAGCTGCGCCATGGCTTCAATTTGAAGAACACCCGGCATGACAGGTTCGCCGGGGAAATGACCCTGGAAAAACTCTTCATTTACAGTGCAGTTCTTGTAGCCCACCGCGCGCTTCCTCGGTTCAAGCTCGACAACCCTGTCAACCAAAAGGAACGGGAAGCGGTGCGGCAGGATTTTCCAAATTTCCTTTATATCCAGTACCGGTTCCAACTTGGTCTCCTCCCCCGATTTTACTACCCGGGGTGCGACTCTTTGAGCGCCTCAACCAGTTTCCTGTTGAGTGCATGCCCGCTGCATTCACACTCTATTCGGCCCTTAAAAGCGCTGTCCAGGAAGAACATGTCACCCAGGACATCAAGAACCTTATGTCGCGCAGGTTCGTCTGAAAAACGCATCTTTGTCCGCGAGCCGCCGCGGCTCAGGACCACAGTGTTTTGTTCCGTTGCCCCTTTGCCGAAACCAGCAGCCTGCAGGGGCTCAATTTCCTCTTCCAGGCAGAAAGACCGCGCCGGAGCAATCTCTCGGGCAAAGGTCTCATCATTCACAGCAAACTGGACCTCCTGCTTCATGCCTATCTGCGGGTACTTGAGCCTGTAGGACACCACAAAACCCTCATAAGGCAGCGCCCGGATGAAGGCTTCGGCCGACCTGACATCCACAGGTGCGGATACTGCAAACCTCCTGCGGGGGAGGTCCAATTCACGTACGCCTGCATCAAGCAGTAAATTATAATAAAGCAGGCTGCTTCCGTCAAGTGCGGGCAGCTCCTCTGAGTCAATTTCGATTCTGCAGTTGCCCACGCCCAGGACAAACATCGGTGCAAGAAGGTGCTCAACAGTCTGGACAACGGCTTCGGCTGAAGCAAGGGATGTCCTGCGGTTTGTAGACAAAAGATTGTCCAGGCCGGCCTTTACCGAAGGTTGTTGTGGAAGGTCTGTACGAACAAACACAACGCCACTACCAGCAGGCACGGGCATAAGCCTGACTTTGCACTTCTTGCCCGTGTGGATTCCCACACCTTCAAGTGATACTTCTTTTTGTAGTGTCTTCTGCATCGCACGCCGAGGTAATATTGACAGGCATTTTACCCTTCAGACTTGGGCTTCCCCTGCTCAAACTCTTCCAGTCTTTTTCTGAGTTCTTTCACCTCTCGGAGCACCTTGGGCAGCTTCCTGGTAGCTACACGCATCCGTTTCTCTTTAATATGAGGCCAGGCGGGATAACCCGCCACGGTAAGCCCGGGTGCAATATCAGACGTGACTCCAGCCCCACCTGCAACCCGCACCCCGTCGCCGATGCAGAGGTGCCCGTCCACGCCTGCCTGGCCTGCAAGTATGACAGAGCGGCCAATATGGCTTGAACCTGCAATCCCCACCTGCGCGATAAGGAGGCTGTCCTCCCCGACCGTCACGTTGTGCGCGATATGCACCAGGTTGTCAATCTTTGTCCCGCTGCCGATAACGGTCCTGGCGAAGCGCGCGCGGTCGATTGTAACGCAGGCCCCGATTTCAACACAGTCGCCGACAACCACCGTGCCTCTCTGAGGAATTTTGTGGTGCTTGCCGTCTGAATCCGTGGTGAAGCCGAATCCGTCGCTGCCCAGAACGCTGCCGGAATGAATAATGACCTCTTTGCCTATCTTGACGTATTCCCGCACAGAGACATTGGGATAGATGAGAGTGCCTTCGCCCACAGTAGAACCTTTTCCGACATACACGCCGGCGACAAGAGAGGCCCTTGGCCCAATTAGGGCCTCCTCGGCGATCACGCAGTGCGGCCCGACATGCGCGGTCTTGTCCACAGACGCACTTGGGGCAATGGATGCTCCCGGGTGTATCCCCGGCTCATATACGGGCGGCTCGGGGGCAAAAAGCCCGACTAACTTCTCAAAGGCAGATTGCGGGTCCTCCACGCGGACAACCGCAACCGCCTCGCCAAGACCACAACTCTCGAGGTCCAGCCCGGGCAGTGCAAGGACGCACCCGGCGCTGGTTTTCCCGAGCGCCGAAAGATAACGTTGCGAGGAGACAAAAACTATATCAGCAGGCCCCGCGTCATAGAGACCACCGACTCCCGTTATCCGGGTGGCCTGCGAGCCTCTTTCGAGCGTGCCGCCCACGAAGTTTACAATCTCGCCGACTTTCATATCGCTACTACACCGTCATTATTGAAATTGCACGTTCCTGTTTGCGTCTATACTTACAGAATACATGAAACTCAACAGCTATTTTCAAAAGTGGCAAGCCACTACTTGAATTTCTTGTTGAGAATCTCAAGCACCTTTTCTGTCAGGTCTATATTCGCGGAGTGATAGATTACCGGGTTCGTGCTGTAATACATCTGCAGCTTGACCCAACCAAGGCCCTTTACAGTCCTTTTCTCCTTCCTGAGAATCAGGGTGAAGCCGTTCTGCCTGCCGTATTCTGAGACTACTGTTTCTATGTCGTTAAACAATTCGCCACCCATTATATCAAGCTTTTGCCTGAGTTGCCTGTCCTGTTCCTTTATGAAGTTCTGATACTTAATGGTTTTAGTTTGGATTTCTATCTGGACTTTCTGGTGCTGCTCGCTCCCCGGCTTGAACTGCTTGAGCATCTCGCTGAGGCGCTCGATTTCGCGAGCTTTCTCCTCAATTTGTTTGTTTAAGACTTCTTTTTCCTTATCAAACTCCTCGGAATATCTTATCCACTTTTTGAACCTGGATGAAGTCTCTTCCAGGTCAACAACACCTATTTTTACCTGCTCTCCCTGCTGTGAATAGAGGCTTCCCGAAAGCCCCAGAAGCAAAAGGCAGACAGTCAGGCAAGCTATAAAAAACATTACGGTCGTTTTCATAACAGTCCCCTTTTCTTCGGCTTTTTCAAAACTCTGTACCAAACGTGAAGTGAAACGTCCTGCGTTCATCGCCATGTAGCATGACAAGAGGATAACCAAAGTCAAGCATAAGGACAAAAGAATTCCCCGGCCTTATGCGAAATCCCACGCCTGTGGAAAGTCTGAAATCTTTAAGAAAAAAGGATTTCACGTCTCTGGCAAGGTTGCCGGTATCAACAAACAGGACGCACCGGAAATGCTTTTTGTCCACGGCCAGGGGGAACGAATACTCCAGGCTCGCGTATGCACGGACATTGCCGCCTACGAAATCTCTTCCTTCCTTGGGCCCAACGCCGCGCCACTCGAAGCCCCGCAGTGAGCCCAGCCCCCCGAGGAAGTATCTTTCATACCAGGGTATGAAATGAGTGTTGTGGTGGGGCTCTTTCCAGTTCCCGCTGGCTTCCAGGCTGAGCACGTGTTTGAAGCCTTCATCATCTTCATAAATCTTCTTGTAAACGCCTGCTGAGGCTGAAGCAGACGAAAAGTCAACTTCACCACCCAGAAAGCCGCCAGCGTATTCATAGCCGACCTGCAGATAATGGCCGGAATGCTTCGTGCCGTAGATATCAAGCTTTGTGTTCTTTAACGTGATAACCGGCATGAGTGCAGAAAGTATCTTCGTTCCGCCTGAGAGAAACACCTCCGTGGGTGAGGAGGCAGAAATGTCGGTCAGGGTATTTGCTTCAAGACGGTAGAAAATGTCAACAGCAAGCCTTCGACTGAGGTTGCGGCCCAGCCCTATCCGGAACCCTTCGCGGCGCTCCGACCACCGAGTGTACTCGGAGTCAAGGTAGTTGAGCCGCATGGAGAGCCGGGTGTCGGAGTCCATAAGATACGGGTCACTATAGTTGATGCTGTAGCTGGAGTGCGTCCTCCCGGGCTGCAAATTCATGCTCAAAGAGGTGCCGTTGCCGGCAAAGGCATTGCCGGCGAAGAAGTCCGCAAAGCTCTTCGGGGTATCTGTAATATCGAAGTTCTCCTGTGAGAGTGCAAACATCCCCTGCAGCCCTACCGATGTCGAATACGAAAATCCCATCCTCATCTGCCCTGTTTTGCGCTCGCTCAACTTAAGGACAAGCGTTTTTCGGTCGGGCTTGCCTGTGCCCTCAAGCAAGGTCTCAATACCCTCGAAGTATCGCAGGTTAAGCAGCCGCTGAAGCGACCGGCGCAGCTTTTGAATATTAAACTCTTCGCCGGGAGAAACCGACA
>CAYWBA010000169.1:0-7108 GCA_964455955.1 uncultured Planctomycetota bacterium
GTATGGCGAAAAGAAACCGCAAAGTCAATCGCAATAAAGCAAACCATGACTCTAAGGGCAAATTGCCGCGGGCGGAAAAGCCGTTTGTATTTCATACAACCATGCGCCTCCACGAAGCTACGGTGCGCAAGGCCAAGAACCTCAAGGAACTGGTCGAAGGAATCCGGGAGGTAGATGGCTCAGTCATCTTCCATCATACCTACGGGTCACTGCTGCGATACCACTTCATTACACCGGCCCCCGTGAGCGATTTCGCCTTCTGGGTCGGGAACGTTCTCCACAACGAGCTCATGGCAGAGAAGCTGAGCGGAATTGATACTATGAGCTTCAATACAATTGCCGAGATTCGACAAGCGCACGTCAAAGCTATCGAAGAACACCTGTCCTTCAACGAACGCACCGCAGAATCAGACCACATACATGGATTCCACTTTGTCAAAGGCAACAGCTTCGTCCTGTCTACCTCGCACACCGCGTGGGACCTGCAGAGCTTCAGGAACTGCATTGAAAACGTAACTAACGATTCGCTGTACTTCCACCTCTTCGAAGCCCGCCTGAGACTCGAAAAACCGACAAACGACTTCTCCTTCTGGCTCGGTGAAAACCTCGATGAAGAAAAACTGGCGCAGTTCATCGCAAGGCAGGACCCCTACGTTCAGACACTCGACAACATAAAGGCCAACATCCTTCGTGAACTGGACAAAAGACTCTTAGAGCTTCGTAAAGGATAAGCACTTTGGAAGGACTGCTGGAATCGTACGAGCAGGTAGTCGGCAAGAACATCGTTGACGAGATTCGTCTTCTCGCCGACCGTTTGGCCGGCAAGGTCATCCAGAACGTCAATTCCACCGCCGTGGGAGGGGGGGTCGCGGAAATACTCGCCCGAATGGTGCCCCTCATGCAGGAGCTCGGCCTGACGGCGTACTGGGACGTGATAAGGGGAGGCGAAGATTTCTTCCACGTCACCAAGACCTTCCACAACGCCCTGCATGGAAAAGAAGTGCCTGTCCATGACGGGATGTTCGACGTCTTCAATGCGAACACCCAAATGAACCTCTCCACCTTCCGCATCAACGGAGATATTCTCGTAATCCACGACCCCCAGCCGGCAGGCCTCATCGATGCAAAGGAAAAGGGCCAGAAGTGGATATGGCGCTGCCACATAGATGTCTCAAACCCCCACCCCGGGGTCTGGGGCTTTCTGAAACCGATTGTCGAGAAATACGATGCATCCATTTTCTCAGCTTCCATGTTTGTGCGGCAGTTGCAGATAAGGCAGTTCCTGATAACACCCTCCATTGACCCCCTGAGCGACAAGAACCGGGACCTGCCGAAGAAAGAGGTGGACAAAATCATAGAAGGGTACGGCATTGAACTCGACCGCCCGATAATCACCCAGGTCTCCCGCTTCGACAGGCTCAAAGACCCCCTCGGCGTAATTGAAGCGTACAAGATTGCCAAGCGCAGCACCGACTGCCAGCTCGTCCTTGCAGGCGGCGGCGCTGCTGACGACCCCGAATCGGCAGAAGTCCTCAGTGAAATCAAAGACAGGGCTGCAGGAGATAAAGATATCCACATCCTCGAAAACATGGAGAGCTCGCCTGTCGAGGTCAATGCCCTGCAGCGCGGCTCCACAATTGTCATGCAGAAATCCATCAGAGAAGGCTTCGGCCTGACCGTGACCGAGGCGCTGTGGAAGAAGCGCCCCGTCATAGCCGGCGCCGCAGGCGGCATCATGCTCCAGGTCAAGCACAATATCACCGGCATGCTGGTCCACTCCATAGAAGGCGCCGCTTTCGCCATCAGGTATCTCCTGAACAATCCCGACTTCGCGGCCAGGCTCGGCCAGAACGGCTACGAGCACGTGAAGAACAACTTCCTGCTGACCCGCCACCTGCAAGAGTACCTCCTGCTCTTCCTCGCAGTCCAGGGCGACAGAGAAGGCCTGATTTATCTTTAAGGCTTCTGACGACTCTCAAGCCTACTTTTGAGAACGCCAGGGAATATCTCCTTTATATTCACCTTCACCTTTTACCCATTTTGCTACAATACCGTCGTCATCTTTGAGGTCCTTACCGACGCTGTAAACAACAAACCCTTCACCCTCTTTTTTGTAGATGTAATCCTGTCCGGTAAACGGGTCTTTAGGAATCTCGTTGAGATTCTCACCCTTGAGCTTCTCAAGAGAGTCGGGGTAGCTTCCATTCTTCGCCTTGTAGAGCCTCAAGGCCAGTGCCAGTTGCGAGGTCCCTATTTTTGCCTCACACTGCGCTCTTTTGGCGTAACCTCTATAAAGGGCCGGCATGAGCGAGCGAGTCAAGAAACAGTAGAGTGGAAGATTAGCTATCTCTCTTTCGAATTCTTCAGGGGTTTTCTTCAACTCATAGTGTGGGACTGTTGTGAGTGGGATGTATTCTTTCATTATCCTTAGATAACGGGCCATATCTTTCTTGAAGAGAGGGCGGCAAATCCAGCTAAAATATAGGCTTGTTTCCCCGAATATCTTCTCAGGCGAAAAGCGCCCTTCCATGACCTCCTTATAGATATGCACCCCGCCGCACCTTTCCCCTTCAAAAGCTTTCTTCAGTGAGGTTTCAAGGTTAATATCATCCAGCTCTTTCAGAAGGCTCTCGTACACCGGGGAGCTTATATCGTCTTCTCTCAGAACAGCCTGAATACCATTGAGTGTTATGTGAATAATGGACATTGTGACAAGATATGATACAAAAAGCGGCTCTTGCGAGAGATGTTTTCCCATGCGGAGTGAAATCCTGCAGGAATTGACTGCTTCCTCAATCTTTCCGCCGTCGTATTTAATCATGGCATCAGTTAGAAGGAGCCTGGCGCAAAATCTCATTTTCATTAGGTGCGGGAGTGTCATTTCAAAACCTTTTGACCAGTCTAACGGGAAGCGGCATTTTCTAAGTGTTGATGCTTGCCTCAAAAGACCCAAGAACTCTTTATTTTTTTCAGTCAGGGCTCGCAGCTCCCGGATGTTTTGTTTCAGTTTTTCCTTATTCCATTCATTATCCCTGCCCTCCGCTTCGCACAGAGCATCCTGCTCTTCTTCCGTTCCCATATCAATTATTCCAAATGCCCGGCTGTATATAACCGCAGCATTTTCTTGGTCTGGTACAGGCGGGGGAACAACCTCCTCGAGTTTCACAGGTGCGCCTGACTTTCTAATTTCATCCAGTTCTCGCTCAAGCTCCACGCCTGCCGAATAGTTCATCCAGGTGTAAATGCCAAAAAAGACCAGGAACAGCGCCAGAACTACCAGCCCTGCAATCTTCCCCAGTCTCCTGGTGAGTATTTTCTTCAAACTCAGCCTTGTCTTTAACACTTTCTTCAGTCTTTCCACAACAACCTCCGCGTTTTTCAATTCACAAGCTCCAATATCATTTGGTTTCGGGCACCTATGTCCATTGAACGAGGTTTCTCTCTCAACTGGTACTCGAATCGCCGCTGAAGGACTTCGAGGTCGCCATTTCCACCCAGGGAAGCTACCAGTTCCTCTACAAGTGCCTTTAGCTCTTTATCTTTACTGCCACCTGCGGCGGCCGAACCGCCTAAAGCCATGAACATCTTTTCACTTCGGCAAAACACATGGAAATTGGTACCCGCGAGTATCAGGACTGTAGCAGCAACAGTACCCCAGAAAACCCTGCTTCTCCATATTCGCTCAACGAAGGAAGTTTTTGCAGTATCTTTCCCTTCGCGAAGCAAGTCGGACTTCGCCCTTTTCAGAATCTCACCTCTTAAGCCGGCACGGGGCTCCTTCGGCTTGAACTTTCGCAGGTACTCTTCCATCAACTCCCCCCTGAAATCCTCTCGCGCCCAAGAAGAACTCGAAGCTTTTCTATGCCGTATTTGTAACGATTCCTTGCAGTATCCAGCGGAATCCCGATAGCTTCGCCTATTTCCCGGTATGTCAGCCCTTCATACACTTTGAGCACAACCGACTCCATCTGCTCGGGCGGCAGTTTCGAGAGAGCAATATTCAGCTTTTCCGCCTCTTCCACAGATTTCTTGTCTCTCCTCATTGATTCAAGGATTACTAACTCTCTTAAATCCGCTTCCCTCTTCTCACGGCGATTGCGCTTCTCCACAAGCCGCATAGCCTCGTTCCTGGCCGAAGTAAACATGTATGCTCCAAGATTCTCTATTGCCAAATTCGCGCTCCTCGCCAGCTTCAGAAAAAGATTCTGCAACACATCTTCCGCCTCGTCTTCAGACCGAAGAAGAGACAGCAGGTAATGGTACAACCTGTTTCCGTAAAGGTCGTAAATCTCATCCAGTGCCGAAGGCTCTCGCTCCCGCAGTTTTGCGAGAATCCTGCGTTCCTTGTCCTCAACCTTTGTACCCGGGCTTTTTTCCATCCAGTTCTCTCTAACCAAACAGACCCTGAAAAATACAGAATTTGTCTACAAAAAGAAAGAAACATCCAGACGCAATCGCACCAATGTCATTTACAACTGTCGAGCATCCGCCCGCCCGCAGCCAACGGTAGCATTCCTGCCATGCCAGTGAAAAGTGTTGACGCGGGCGGTTTATGCGATAAAATCTAAGGTTAGCCATTCTATGCGAGAAATGCCAATGTGCGGAATTGTAGGCTATATCGGGGACCGGAATGCTGTTGACGTCATCCTCGACGGGCTCAAACGCCTTGAGTACCGCGGATACGACTCGCTCGGCGTGGCTGCCTTCAAGGACAACAAAGGCTACTGGTGGAAAGATCCCGGCAACTTCGCCTCTGTCG
Source organism: uncultured Planctomycetota bacterium (assembly GCA_964455955.1). Taxonomy (GTDB): domain Bacteria; phylum Planctomycetota; class SKW154; order SKW154; family DAOVDS01; genus CAYWBA01. The sequence continues at coordinate 4,760 of CAYWBA010000169.1, forward strand.
AGTTCAAGATTCGCAAGAAGGTGAAGAAAGGCGACCGCGGAATCGGGCATACCCGCTGGGCCACGCACGGAAAACCGAGCCATCAGAACGCCCACCCCCACTTCTCCTGCTGCGAGAAGTTCGCGATAGTCCACAACGGCATAATCGAGAACCACCGCGACCTCCGCCGCCGGCTTTCCGCTTCCGGCCACAAGTTCCGCTCTGAAACCGACAGTGAAGTCATTGCGCACCTTATTGAAGAGCACTACCAGGGCAGCCTGCTTGAAGCAGTGCGCGCAGCCGTGGCACAGCTCGAAGGCAGCTACGCAATAGCGGTCTGCCACCAGGACAGCGACGGGCTTGTTGCCGCCCGCAACATGTCGCCGCTTGTTATCGGGGTCGGTGAAAACGAGTACCTCGCCGCATCGGACGTCCCGGCAATCCTGCCATACACCAAACGGGTTATCTACCTCGCAGACGGACAGGTCGCGCACCTGAGGCGGGAAGGAATCAGGCTTTACGGCCAGACCGGCTCTGACGAGGTGTCTTTTGAAATCTCCACCGTCGAGTGGGAGCAGGAGCATGCGGAAAAAGCCGGCTACCCGCACTTCATGCTTAAGGAAATCTACGAGCAGCCCGAAGCCCTCAAGAACACTGTTGAAAGCCTTATCGAGGTAAAGAGCCTTGACGTGCGCCTTCCGCACCTTGAGGTGGCTGAAGAGTTCTTCAAGCAGCTTAACAAAGTCTACTTCGTCGCCTGCGGGACAGCCTACCACGCAGGCATTGTGGGAAGGTACGCGCTCGCAACCCTTGCACCTGTAAGGGTTTCCTGTGATGTTGCAAGCGAATTCCGCTATACCCCTCCTTATATAGATGATAAGACTCTTGTTGTCGCTATTTCCCAGTCGGGCGAGACTGCCGACACGCTCGCAGCCGTGGCTGAAGCGAAACGCCGGGGTGCCAGGGTCATAACCATTTGCAATGCAACAGGTTCCTCCATTGTGCGAAACACCGACGGGGTGCTTTACACCCGCGCAGGGCCTGAAATCGGCGTCGCCTCCACCAAGGCTTACACAACCCAGCTTGCAGTAGTTGTAATACTTGCCACCCATATCGCGCAGGTCTGCGGCCACATAGACGCCGCAAAGCGTGAGGAAATCCTTGGCTGGCTTCTCAAAATCCCTGAGCTGGCCAAACAGACGCTTGAGGATGACTCTGTGATTCTTGAGGTCGCGGACGCCTTCTTGAGCACAACGACGTTCCTCTACATTGGCCGCAGGTTCAACTACGCCACAGCTTTCGAAGGCGCGCTCAAGCTCAAGGAAATCTCCTATATCCACGCCGAAGGCTACGGCGCGGGCGAGATGAAGCACGGCCCGATTGCCCTCGTCCAGGCCGACTACCCCACCGTCGCCATTGCGACCCACGGCCTTGTGCACGAGAAGATGGTCAGCAATATCCAGGAAATCAAGGCTCGCGGCGGGCCTGTCATTGCGCTGACAAACCCGCAGGACGAGGAGACACGCGAGCTTGTGGATTACGTAATTGAGGTGCCTGAAGTACCCGAGATGCTCAGCCCGATTCTCAACGTAATCCCCTTGCAGCTCCTTGCCTACCATATTGCCCTCAAGAAGGGACTCAACGTGGACCAGCCGCGCAACCTTGCCAAAAGCGTCACGGTCGAATAGGCACACAACCGGGCGAAATTTACAAATCATCACTGGCCCCAACATCCGGTTACATAAAAACTTTCCAACACCCTCTTTGCGTAACATCTTTTTTCCCAAGTAGATAGTGCCACTTCTCCGTGAACCCGGTTGACGCAACTTGAAAAACATATGTATGGTCTCTTGTAAACTCTCGCAAGTCATTTTGCCCCTTGGGGTTGCGTCAAGCACATGTGCGGTCGAATTGCGTAACATCCTGCACCCCAACAGGTTAACAAAATCCAAAGCCCAAAATCCAAATGTCAAATCAATGTCAAAACCCCAATGCCAAAAACCCGAACCGCCGCAAGGCGGCCTTTGAGCTTTGACATTTGAGCTTTTTCACCGTTGCGCTTTGACATTCGAGCTTCTCCTTCATCACAGCCCTCTATAATCAGCGCGCCAGAATGCCCTTTTTAGCCCACACAAGTTTTCGCGGTTTCGGCCCGTTTGCGTAAGGCGATATATGGCGAAAGGTTACGGAGCAAAAAATTTTTCAATTTGGCACATCTTTTTGGTATCGGCGATGTATGACAAAATTTGTCACCTGTTTTGCGATGCGCTCTATTGCAAGTCGCATAACGGTTTGCAGCCGGCATCAGCGGGAAGATTAACATTGACAGGTATTGCAAGCCGCGTCCTTCAGGGCGCGGGTATATTTACA
>CAYWBA010000170.1:0-1576 GCA_964455955.1 uncultured Planctomycetota bacterium
AAACTGCGGCACAGACGACCACGAGAAGCTGCGCATCCTTTACCCTGAAGGCGAGTCGAGGGAACGCTACGCCGACGTGTGCGACAACTGCAAGAGGTACCTGAAAGTCATTGATGCTCGCAAGATGGCGCGAGTGCCGATAATGATGATTGCTGATGCAGGCACGCTTCACATTGACATGCTTGCTCAGCGTGAAGGGTTTGTGACGCTCTGAGGCTTGGGAGACCAATGAGTGCTTCGTCGAAGAAAAAGGTGAAACGGATAAAGGGCAACGTCACGCGTACGGCTGTCGAGAAGATTGTCCGGGAGGTGCCTGTTTCAGTGTACCTGAACGGCTCGGAGTATGCAGCGCTTATGGCGACGCCCACAGACCTTGAGGCGCTTGCGCTCGGGTTCCTGCTTGGCGAAGGTGCAATAACCAGTGCGACCAGGGTCGAGGGGGTGAAAGTGGACCGGCGGGAATGGATTGTCCACGTGGGTCTGGGCGGCGAGTTCGATTCGACGAGGAAGCGCGGGCTGGTAACCTCGGGCTGCGCGGCGGTGGCGCTTTACAAGGGCGCCTTCAAGCTTGCGGGCGTGGGCCGCGTAAGGTCGGGGCTTCGCCTCGGAGCGGGCGAGGTTCGCAGGCTGGTCAGCCAAATGATCCGGCGCTGCGACACCTACCAGGAGACAGGCGGCATCCACTCCGCGGCAATTGCAGACAGGGGCGGGATACTGCTGTTTGCCGAAGATGTCGGCCGGCACAACGCGGCGGACAAGGTTATCGGACAGGCATATCTTGACGGGATGGGAATGAGAGACAAGGCGCTTCTGTGCACTGGCCGCATATCGTCGGAGATACTGGTGAAGGCTGCAAGAGCAGGGATTCCGGTGGTAGTTTCACGCACGTCGCCAACCGACCTTTCGGTGAGGTTTGCGGGGAAACTGGGGATTACGCTTATCGGTTTTGTCCGGGGTGGGAATGTCAGCGTTTACAGCGGCATGCAAAGGATTACAGGTTGAGCGGGGGGGAACGAGATGGCACTTGCACCGCGCACAAGGCTCTGGGTACAGGATGAGAAAGAGGAGATAGTCTTCGGGAGCGGGCGGGTCCGAATACTAAGAGCGATAGACGAGACCGGCTCCATGAACAAGGCGGCCCGCGAGCTCGGCATGTCATACCGCACAGTGTGGGGCAAGATACACGACACGGAAAAACGGCTGGGCTTTGCGCTGATTGAGACCTCCGTGGGAGGAAGCGCGGTGGGGGGCTCGCGCCTCACACCTGAAAGCAGAGAGTTGCTCTGGCGTTTCGAGAGGTGGCACGACAGGACTATCGAGTTTGCCGACAGGCTGTTCGCGAAGCTTTTCGAGGGCAGGGCGGGGAAGAAATATACCAGATAACTGGCGCAAGAACTTCGAAAAATAAACCGGGGAGTTGTTAATACTCCCCGGTTTTTGTTGGCCAGAGTCCGGCGATTAGAAGTTCACGCCGAACACAACGCAGGCACTGTGCTCGGAGCCGGCAATCTTGTGCTTCTTGGCACGGCCTTCATCCTGCTGCTGCTGCCACAAGACTTTCATCTTGCAGTGTTTA
>CAYWBA010000170.1:1586-7108 GCA_964455955.1 uncultured Planctomycetota bacterium
CCAAGGCCGTATTTCCTTTTCACCGTGTATTTAACATCGTGCTCGGTAGTCCTCGTGTCCGTATCAACCTTCCAGGCAGGTACGTCGAGGATGTCAATCTTGCCAATCAGCCGGAACTTCTTCGGTTTGAGCCAGTATCCAACATTCACATACCAGCCTTCTGTATCCAGGCTCTTGTTGTGGAGATACTCGGCGGGGTCCGTGGGGTCTGCGTGCTTCCCCAGAGTAGCTATGTTGTGGTTACCCACAATGTACTCGCCCTCGATGAGCAGGTCTTTCAAGGTGAACTGCCAGCACACGCCGAACCGGTCGCGGTTAACGTTGCGGTCAATGTAGGTGTAAACGTCATCAGCAGGGTTCGACGGGTCACCGTAGTCCATCTCCTCGAACACGAACTGCCGCGAGCCATCCTCATAGCTTAGACCAAGCATTACGCCTTCTACAGGCGTAACCTTAACCGTGGTGAAGAATGTCCAGGCAGGGTCAGAATTGGCGCTGGTATTGGCTGGCTCACCTGTGAAGACCCCTACGCCATAGTCAAGACCCGGTTGGAACTTTTCAGTCTTCTCGCCGAACTTCAGGTTGCCGTGCAGCATCACGCCGCTGTCACGCAGGTTGCTCCAGCCACCATCAAAGAGTGCTACTGTGGATGACCCTGCAGCAATAGTCGGCTGACTTCCGCCGAACAAGTAGCCAATTACCTGCGCATAGTCACAGGTCAGTTTGTAAGGCGAGGCGGGCCTCTCTATGCCGAACGGGGGAATGAACTGCCCGAACTTCAACTGGACCGCGCCCTCGTACTTGGGGCAGGTTGCATTTGCCCAGAAGTCAAGCAGGGTCAGGTCAGGGTCAAGCTCGAATTGAGTGCCCCACGTGAGCCACTTGTACTTGCCACCGGGCAGCAGGCGGAACCGCCATGAGTACAAAGTCTCGTTCCCGCCGACAGGCCGTACCGCTGCGGCGTCGTAAGTTCCGTTGCTGTAGTCAAGTTTCATTTGACCCCAGCCTTTGAACTTCCAGTCCATCTTTTCCGCAGCCTCGTCCTGGACAGTTGAGCCAAACAACTTGTTCAGGTCCAGGGAAAACTTGAGCCCGTCCTCCACAACGTCATCGGCGTAGCAGACAGAGCCTGCAAGTGCGATGACTGCGAATCCTGCCAAAGCTAATACAAACTTCCTCATATACTCCCTCCTTCTTCCCAACGACCTATACTGACTTTCCAATACATCCAAAATTGTGTCATAATTGCTACTATATTAGTCATCATTGCTTACAAGGTCAAACTTTAATTCTCGATATTTGTGAAATTTCTCACAAATAAATTCCCCCTTTTCTTCCATCCCTCTTTTTATAAAACGTACCTAACCCCTGTAATCTGGCGCTGTTACCCTAATACTACCCTCGATGTCGAACTCTGCAAATCGCCGGACTTTTTAGGCAAATCGGGTCATATTTCCTTGACAGACAGTGCCGGTTCCCGGATAATACTTTTTCTACAAACGTAATACTGAGGTGGGTCGTGACAAACCTGATTCGATTTAGCGTATCTATTGAGAAACCTCTCTACCGCCCCCAAAACAGCCTTGTCGAACAGCTATAACCAAACATCTCCTGTTTACACAAGTTCTTCCGTTAGCTGCATATCGGTATGGCAGTTCCGGCAGCAGGATGCTTGGCGGGAGGGTTGACAGGTAAGGTTTACGCTACTCTTCCTTGCGACTTTTGAGCTCTGCCCCCGAAACTGCGCCATGCGCGCGAAGCAGTGCCTTCATTTCCTCACTCTTGGCCTTATCCAGCGGAGTCCTGCCTTGGCTATCCGGCACATTTACATCAGCACCGCTTTCAATTAGCAGTTTTGCCATTTCGATTCGACCTCGCACCGCAGCCTGGTGCAGTGCGGTTAAGCCGTATTTGTCCTTTGCATTAACACCAACCCCGGCGGCAAGAAGCTCTTTTACTTTGTCAATGTCACTGGCTTCTGATGCGCTAAAAAGCTCCTTCTTCGCCGCTTTGAGTTCCTCGGCGCTCATTTCCTGCTTCCCGCAACCGGCAAGAAGCAGGACAATCACCAGTATGTAGAACACCTTTTTCATTTCATTTATATTATACCGCAATCTGCGCCCCAAAGCAAGCGCGCGAAGATGCTGAAGGCATTCCGGTATTCCCTAACCTCGGTTTCGTGTGGTTCGTAACAGCGAAGTTTTCTCGAAGTTCCACCGGGATTTTAGCTAACATTTCGGGTTCTCATACGTATAAATAAAAGTGGTTAGTAATGCCACAGAGCACAGAGAACACGGAGAAGTAAAAGAAAATGAATCTTGGGGTTAATAAGAAACCAAAGAAAAAGACCAAGAAGGGTTTTCTCTGTGTCCTCCGTGCCTCTGTGGTGAAAAATAATGTAACTCGCAGTGTGACAAGATGTTATGTAAAAACACACCCTCTGATAGTGTGCGGTCGCTCTCTCTAAGTCGCGGCTGCTCCCCACCTTGTGGCGATTCTCTGGCAACTGCAAAAAATTTACAAGAACCTATACATATGTTTTTCGACTTGCGTCGTTTTATTGCATTTCAAGCAGGTTGCAACAATTGCCATACCAGTTTGTTACGTAGAAAAGCCTCGAATTTGGATGTTTGTAAGTGGGTGTCGAGGCCAGTGATGATTTGTAAATTTCGCACATGTGTTTGCTTGTCGTCAGCAGGCAGAATTGAGGGTTATTCAGTATCTGTGGATTCAGTGTGTGGAGTTGTTGATTATTTGGCGCGTTGGGGTATAATCAGGAAGATGACTGGCGACTATTCATTCAGCAGACAGTACAGGCTGAGCAGCAAGAAGGATTTCGAAGCTGTCTTCTCGCGCGGAAAGAGCCGGGCGGACGACAACCTCGTGGTTTACGTGCTGGCGAACAGACTGGGCCACCCCCGGCTCGGCATGGCTGTGGGGAAAAAGCTCGGGAACGCGGTGATGCGCAACCGGCTCAAGCGGCTGATTCGGGAAGCGTTCAGGCTGAACCGGGACAAGCTGCCAGAATCCGCCGACATGGTTGTGATTCCACGGAAGGGCGTGAGAGCGCAGCTAAGTGAGATTACGCAAAGCCTGGTGCAACTAACGCAACGGGAGAGTTGACTTGGGACGGTTGCTTATATGGTTGATTCGGTTATACCAGCGGACGCTTGGCCTGTGGCTAGGGGGGCACTGCCGGTTTGAGCCGACGTGCAGCGAGTACGCGATTGAAGCGATTAAGCGTAAAGGCGTTATTAAAGGTGTTTTGCTCGGAGCATGGCGGATACTGAGATGTAATCCATTTTGCCGTGGTGGATATGACCCGGTCGAGTAGCGGAGGGTGATGTGGTGAAAAGAGCTCTTTTTGTCGCGGCTGTTGTTCTGACCGTCTTGTTTGCCGGTTTCGCTTCAGCGCAGGAGGAGGACCCACAGGGCGGCCAACTGGCAAAACAGCTTGAGGAAGAACTCAAGAAACTCGGGAAGGCTTTCAAGAAGCTTCAGGAAGAGTCTGAGAAACTTCTTGGAGATGAGGGAATCGAAAAGCTTCGGAAAGCGTTCGAGAAGCTGGTCGAGAGTGAGGAGTTGCAGAAAGCGCTTGAAAAGCTTCTCAACGACGAAAAGCTGAAAAAGCTCCAGAAAGAGTTTGAAAAACTGCTTGAGGGGGAAGCGGTTGAAAAGCTCGGGAAAGAAATAGAAAAGATTCTAAAAGGCGAGGATATAAAGAAGCTCCGGGAAGAACTCAAAAAGGTACTTGGTGAAAAGACGAAAGAGCTCGAGAAGGAGCTTGAAAAGGCACTTGAAAAAGAGATGGAGAAGTTCGAGGAGTTTCAGAAAAAGATCGAGAAAGAGTTCGAAAAGCTTTTCGGCCCCGGGGAGGATGAGAAGAAGCAGGATGATATCGAGCCGCCTGAGGGCAAGGAGCTTGACAGGGCGATTGACCGAATGTTCGAGGAGCTGAAGCGCCGCTTTGAGGCTCGGGACAAGATTGAGAAGTTTCGCAAAAAGATAAAGAAGCTTCTTGATGAAACGTTCGGCAAGCCGGAAGAGAAGAAGGTTGAGCCGCCTGATAAAACAAAGCCTTATGTAGGTGTGCGGCTTGCGGAAGTGGACGAGGTCCTGCAGCATCACCTTGGTATTGAAGGCGGGCTTGTTATCGAGGAGGTTAAAGACGACTCGCCGGCGATTGGCGCCGGGCTTAAGAAAGATGATATAATTATTAGGGCGGGCGGGCGTGAAATCGCCTCGCTTGAGGATTTCGCCAGGGCGCTTGAAGGAAAACAGCCGGGGGACGTGCTTAGGCTCACACTTGTTGCACGCGGGAAGGAAGTTGAGGTCGAGCTGAAGCTTGGGGCCTGGAAGGGGCGCTAAGCTCTTGAATAGGAGACAGGACTGAAAGTGGAACCTTTCTTGCTCAAACCTTTGCTCAAAGCGAAGCCGTGGGGGGGGCGCAACCTCCAGCGGCTGTTTGGCCACGAGCTGCCGCCGGGCGAGAAGATAGGCGAGTCGTGGGTACTCAGCGCCAGGGGGAGTGATTCCAACCTGATAGTTTCCGGGGAACTTTCAGGCAGGACCCTGGCCGAGGCGATAGCGCAAGACCCGGTGGCCCTGCTCGGCAAGGGCGCAGTTGAGGCCTGCGGGACACGGCTGCCTGTACTTGCCAAATTCCTCGATGCCAACGAGCTGATTTCCATACAGGTTCACCCGGACGACAGTGCTGCAGCCGCTTTCGGCGAGCCGGACCCGGGCAAGGAAGAGGTGTGGCTGGTGGTGGAGGCCAGGCCCGGCGCCTCGCTGATACTCGGCGTCTCGCGCAGGATTTCCTGCGACGAACTTATAAGCGCACTGGGGCATGGCACCTATGAGTGCCTGAACTTTGTCCAGGTCCAGCCGGGCGACCTAATTCCCATTCACCCGGGCATGCTGCACTCTGCGGGGAAAGGTATTGTTCTTTTTGAAGTTTCTCAGAATTCAGACCTGACGTACCGAATTCACGACTGGAACAGGGGTGCGCAGGGCCGGCAGTTCCACCACGACAAGGCACGCAAGGTGCTCCTGTGCGAGCCGCCTGCAACGGTGAAGCACAACGTGCCGCGCAGTTCCCCGCTGAGCACGCTTTATGAGGGAGTTCACTTTCGCCTGCTGGAAGCCACGCCGGGCGAGGGCCAGGTGCGGCTTGAAAAAGAAACTTTTTTCTCAGTCACAGTGCTTGAGGGCAGCGTGAAGCTCCAAGCACAGCAGTCCGCGCTTGAGATGCAGGCAGGCTGGAGCGCCTTTGTGCCTGCGGCTGCGGGGGAAGTGGTCCTTGCGGGAACCGGACGCGCGGCGGTCGCTGCCCCTGTGTTATCCGGGGGGCATGAAAGCGCGTCTCATGGCAAAACCGCTTGACATTGTGGCCTGGTGAGGTATAATTATTAAGATGTGGTTAAAATGCGACAGTTAGGACACGCATAGGTTTGACAGCTGGAGCAGCCGGATGGCGACATCGGGATACTACGAGAAACGTCGCAAAGAGCGGAGAAAGA
>CAYWBA010000171.1:0-7068 GCA_964455955.1 uncultured Planctomycetota bacterium
GTGTAGTTGGCAACCATGTAGAATGCTTTATTCCCGAAAGGGAACCGTGAATCTCAACCACAAATTCGATTCACTGTTGCGACAAGAACGCATTGAAACTCATAAACACCGCAGCCGCCAAGCTGGTGAAGGCAAAAAGGATTTTGAGATTCTTAGGCTTAGTTTTCAACGCAACCTTGCTTCCAATCATCCCGCCAAGGACAGCGACACACGCCATTGGCAGAGCCCAGTGTGGATTGAAGTGTCCTTGCGCTGCATGTCCGGCAAATCCCATTGCCGCAGTTGCGGCGATCATAACCGAGGAAGTTCCGACCGCGATCCGCATGGGGACTCCGCATGCCAGCACCATAAGCGGAACTTTGAAGGAACCACCGGAAATGCCGACCGCTCCTGCGGCCAGCCCGGTTGCCGCAGTGATGGGCAACGCCAGCCACAGGTTTACGGTGTATTGCTCATCGCCGAATTTGCGCCGCCAGAAGCCGAATCGTTTAGGTCGCGGTCCGCTATGATCTTTCAGCTTCATGAACATGCAGAACCCGGCCACTACCAATAAGGCAGCCATGACAAGCTTAAGTTCCATTCCACCCACGTATGCCGAGAGATACCCACCGAACAGAGCCATAACATCGGTCGGCGGGTCGATTACCAGGGCCAGCTTCCAATCAACGGTTTGGTGTTTATGGAAAAGGAAGGCAGCGGCAACGGCAGTAGCTACGAGAACGAGCTGGCCACTCGTCGCCGCCTCATGCATGGGCGCTCCACAGGCTACAAGCAGCGGAACGTAAAAATTTCCGCCCCCGCGTCCAGTCATGGTCATTAAGATGGCCAAGCCCATAATGAGAAACGAGCCTATGAGCCATTTCATGATAATGTTCTCCGTACGCTATGCCGTTCCTACAGTTTACCAAGCTTAGCCCGGTCGGCTGTGTTGTTGGCCTGAACCCAAGAAGTCAAATTGATGTTCAGTCGGACTTAAATATCAATGATTACGCCTGCTCCGCCTTCGATATATTTGTTGGGGAAGAGCGACTCTATCTGGGATTTGAACTGCGTACAGTGCGTGGGGCACACTGATTCCAAGTCGCCGAGGAGGTAGAAATCGCTGAAACCGTGCAGGCCGCCGATGAGTGCGCGGACGTTGCCGAACTGGCGCGCGGCATCGAGAATAGTCTCGACTCCTGGATGAGAACACCCGGCGATTACTACAACGCTATCACCTGACCCGACGACAAGGGACTGCTCTATGCCTTTGAGCTCACCGGTCGAGAACAGACCTTCTTGAAGCTCGAACGCACCTTTCGCTTTGATGGTGTTTGCCGCACCCGCAACATCTCCGCAGGATGCGGGGACGCAGACGCTGCAGGAATTTAATCCAAGGAAGTCGGCAAGACCTCCCATATGGTCATAGTGACCGTGTGAAATGAAGACATGGTCAATGGAGGAGGGTTCAATGGTAAGTTCCCGCATGTTGTGTAGCAGAATGGAACCGCTTGCGCCCGTGTCAAAAAGTATCCTGCGTCCGTGCGCTTCCACGAGGCATGAGAAGCCCCAGTCCGCTTGCAAGCCCGGTTTGCATGTCTCGTTGTCGTATATAATTGTAATTCGCATTCCCGACTCCTTAATGAAGCTTCCTGTAGTAACTACCAGATGTATAGATTGCGGCCAGTGGATTGTGCCCTGTAGGCCGATATCACGTATTGTTCGTCCGATTTTCCTTTTGAGTTTTCATAAGCTCACGGGCACGCTCGAAATACAAATCCTCGATTTTCGCTATTTCTTCCGGAAGACGCTCTTCTAACTGGGCCGCGACGAAGTCTCGCTCTATCTCGTGAAGCTTACCGTCTTCGCTCTGTTCACAGAAGTGACCGTAGAACTGTACCGCATAAGGGGAGAGCTCAGACCGCGACTTGACAGACAACACTTCTGACAGCAGTTGCTCCTGTTCTAAAGGGGACAGGTCATGCAGCCAGGCGTGCACGTCAAAACTCGTAGTCTCGCCGTTCTCGCGCATGTATTTCTTGAGCTTCCCTTTATCCGGATTATACATGTTCATGCAAATTATTTTCTCCTGAAGAAAATCTCTGGCAACAGGGCCTTTTGAAAAGAGCAATGGGAAAACTATGTCAACCACCTTGTTTCAGTACGTTGTTGTCACCGACTAAAATGACCAGCGGTTTGAATGAACGAGCTTCTTCGTCAGAAATCTCGCAGTAGGACAAGATGATAATCTGGTCGCCGACCTGACCCGTGCGGGCTGCGGGTCCGTTGAGCATTATCGTCCGAGACCCTGCCGGGGCTTCAATGATGTAGGTAACTATTCGGGAACCATTAGCAAGATTCAGGACATGGACCTGCTCACCAGGCAACATGTCCGCCGCATGGAGCAAGTCGGCATCAATGGTGATGCTGCCTTCGTAATGGAGCCTGGTATCAGTCAATTTGGCTCCATGAATCTTTGATTTAAGCATCAAGCGTTTCAACTGTTGTGCCTCTTACTCTCGAACCATTAGTTCTTACGTGTTCGCAGTCCATCAGTGGTCACACACGTTCTCACCGGGTTTGAGCGTGCCCTTGAGGTACATGTGTACGACTTCATCAATCGAGCCGGTTATCCCCATTATCACAACAATGCCGCACTGGTCGAACAGAGTCTTCGCCATCGGGCCCATGCCGCCGGCGACAATATAGCTGGCACCTTTCTCCTGCAGGAATTTCGGCAGGAAACCAGGCTCGTGCCCTGGGTTTTCTATGGTCTGGCGGGTGGTTTCCTTACCATTCTCGATTGTCACGAGAGTGTAGCTGGGACACCGGCCGAAATGCTGCGCAACGGAATTCTTCTCTGTGGCTATTGCCATCATGACCATGCTCGTTCTCCTCTCATTTCCCGTGTTGTTATCATTGTCAAGCCATTGAATGCTCATGCAAGTGTTTGGAGACGTTCGAGCGACTGTTGTGCCACCTTTATCTGCATATTGAAGTATCTCGTGAGCCGTTCGAGCAGCGCGGTTTTCTCTTCTTTCGTTTCGAACTTGCCCATCAGTTTCTCGGCCCACTGTATATTGGCCTCCACCATCTGCGGAATGCGTTCGCTGTCATGGCGCACCGCCTCTTCCGGACAGACATCGTGGCACTTGCCGCAGCGTATGCATTCCTCATCGTTGATGACCGCCCCGTTTTCTTCGAGCGACATCGCGCCCACAGGGCACTCTTCCACACAGGTTCCGCATCCCGTGCACATTTCCCTATTTACCCACGGCATCTGTCAGTCCTCCTTCCTTTCTCTTGATAACGACCGTTGATTCCATGAAGTCAATGCTTTTAATGGCGGCATCGATGGTAGAGACTTTGCCCAAGAGGTCGGTTACTGTCATCCCCTGCTCAGTGACCTCAACTCGAGCTACGTCAGTCGCGACAGGTTCGGCGCCTTCGGGATCCTCGGCAAATCTCACGCGTGCAAGACACATAGGGCTAATCCTCCCTGTTGGCTACGGGCTTTTTGATTTTTCCCGCGCCGTTCTCAGTTTTTCCTCCAATTCTTCCAACTCCTGCACCATAGATGGCCTAACTGAGTGGGCCGGCATTCGGGCTTTCAGGTCAGCTATCCTTTCTTCAAGTTTCTGAGTGCTTTCACGCTCGGTATGACCGCGAGGACGAGCCAGTATCGGCAGGATAGCGTCTGCTATGTTTCTAATCTCGTCCTCCGCCACGCCGGGAGGAAGCGGCTGCCCTTCAAGTGCGGCATCAAGGAATTCGGGATGAAAGCCCATGATGCCTAACAAATCTATCCCGCGCTCTTTCAGCGCCATTTCGACTTTCCCCGCCATGGTTCTGGAGTCGGTCTTGTTGATGACTGCCCCGGCGAATAAGGCTCCGGACGCACTGGCAAGTGACTTTACTTTTTCGGCCAAATCTATGGATTCCAAGGATGACTCGACCACGGCAATTACGCAGTCAATGCTCGTTTCTATTCCCCGGCCAAAGTGCTCGATTCCGGCCTCCATGTCAACAATGGCGACCTCGCCCTCGGCTAAAGTTATTCTCTTCAGGAATTCCTTGCTGAGCACCCCTATCGGGCAGGCGCAGCCTTCCAGCGCCTGATTGATTTTGCCGATAACTATCAACCGAAGACCCTTTCGACTACTTACATACTTCTCGGGCAAGTCGTCCGCGCGGATTCTATCTTGTGCGAGAACGGTTGTTTCTTGCTTCTCCTGTGTACCTTCGGCAGGCGCACCACGCAGCGTCTGCCTTACGTTCTTCCTGCCGCCGGCCAGTTCCATGAGCGGGCTCGGGCGCCGGTCGAGTCCCAGCATGCGGTAAAGTCCCGAATTCGACTCGTCGGTGTCTACGACCGTCACTTCAGAACCCCTGCGAAGGAATTCGTTCGCCAGAGCCGCCGCTATCGTGCTCTTCCCGCTTCCGCCCTTTCCACAAATCGAAATCTTCAACGTGAGTCCTTTCCAAGCATACCTATTCGTGTTGCAAGAACCGCGAACCGCGGTCAATTGCATCCGCTGATGCTTCAAGTCGGGGTAAATGAACTTGAGCTGCTTGAACTCGACCTTGGGCGACCAGTAGATGAACCGCTGCTTACGCTGAATCCGCCGAGCTTCCGTTCAAGCCGCTTGCCGCCGCACTTTTCACATTTTTCCGGCACCCCGCGTTTCCCAATCACGAGCACCTCGACTTCGTACCCGCAGTCCTTACATTTGTAACTGTAAAGAGGCATAAACGGAATCTCCTTAATACTCCATTAATCTGCACCAAAAAACTTATGAGTTATGAGTCTCAAGAAACTCTTGCCATTCTGTATAAGCAGCGCGAAGAATCCCCCAACGATACCTGCGCTGCCGGCCCCAACGGGACAGCCTTGCTGCCCGCAGAACGGGCAGACAGCGAACATGGCGTACAGTCCCGAGAATCCCAGCCACCAGCCGAAAAATCGGAACAACTGGCCAAGAAACGTGGGTTTGACGTGAAGCCTTGCCCGGAGCGACTTGATATCCTCGTCCGTTATCGCGGCAAGCGGCTTGGCGATTATATGCTCGTGAAAGTGCTTTCCGTTCACATGAATCGTCAGTTTTGTCTCGGTTGAAGAATCTTGTTTCTCTTCGTGCTTTTGCTCAGTAAACTCGACCATGGCTGTTTCCGGCAACCCAAGCATGCGAATCACCTGCCGCTGCAATTGTCCACTGGAATTACCGGCAGGTTTTTCAACCATATCCTGGTGTTCACTCATTTGCATCATGTTCTCTCACTCACGCCGAGTTCTTACAGGAAGAACTCGGTTGCAATCTGCGGTTGCCCCTAACATTCTGTTAATTGCTGCCTCTTACCTCCACTTACTAAAGTTCGTCCAAGAGTTGAGATAACCGTTCGTTTGCGGTCTTCATCTCCCCAGTTATTTTCAAGAGATTATCGAATACGGGGTCGTTTTTGAATTCTTGAGCCGTATCCACCCACCTGGTGAATCTTTCACCATCTTGTTTATTATGCTCAATCCAGGATGACAGAATAACCTTGAGTCTTCCTTTTTCATCCGTCGGGAACCTTTGAAGAACTTCCTGAACTTTTGATACGATAACCTGTTCCGGGACTGCTCCGAGCAATTCGTCGACTTTTTCCCCGTTCGCGAAGAACATTTGCATTGGTATACTAACGACATTATATTTTCGTGCCCATTCTGTATTACTATCTACATTGACCTTGCAGAATTTGAAATTGTCATATTCTTCTGCAAGTTTATCATATATTGGCGATACCATCTTGCATGGCCCGCACCACGGCGCCCAGAAATCCACTTCAGTGGGAACATCCGATTTCAACACTTCTTCCTCAAACGTCTGGTCAGTGACTTCTACGACCTTACTCATAATGCCTCCTCTCCTGATCAACCCTGTTTTCTACTCTTTAATCCTCAGATAGCATTCAATTTCCATCGCTGCTATCGTATATTCGCTTCTTTTTGAATGATTTTATAAACCTTCTCTTCCAGATTTTCCGAGGGTAGTTTCTTTTCCTTTTTGATACCAAGAACTGATGTTAGCTCTATGTAGCTATCTACCGACATTCCTTCTCTTTCAAAAAGTTTCTTGCCACATTTGACAGGACAGGCATCCACTAAAATCCTCTTCTCTGAATTTTTCATAATCTCTCTGGACTTCCATGGCACTATAACAGCAGGGAGACAGCCAATCTTCACATCGTCTGGATTTTCCTGCCATATCCTGATACAAGCCTTGGATGCAGCAACGCCAGTTGCACACCCGCCATAGCAGGTGAAAATCAGAAGTCTATAACGAGCCTTTTTGCCCTCTTTTTGCAATTTTATTTATTGCTTCCTATCTGGTAATCTCTACAAAACTCCGGGTAAAATAAGTAACCTTTACAGCCCCTGTTCTTTGAATTTTCGCATTAACTCGGTATAAGCCGATACAGCCTCTTCTGTCCACCACAGTTGCTTGGGAGTAGCTTTCCCTTTAATTTGTGCTGGAACGCCCGCTACAAAAGAGCCAGTAGGTATCTTCATCCCATCGGGTACTACTGCGCCCCCAGCAATAACACACGAATCATCAATCTCAACATTATGCAGGATAGTGGCATTTGCGCCAACCAGCACCTTATTTCCAATCTTTCTGGCATGAACCATTGCGCTGTGCCCAATCAATACATTATTCCCAATATCTATAGGAGTCAAACCTCCGTGAAGGACTGCATTATCTTCAATTTGCGTATTCTCCCCAATCTTCACCAAGTAAATATCTGCTCTTATCACCGCACCAGGCCACACGCCGGAGTTCTCGCCTATCTCCACATCCCCGACTACATAGGCTGCTTCACTAACAAATGCCGACTCAGCGATGCGCGGACTCTTCTCTGCTAAGCTTCTTATCATACACATTGGCTCCTATCTTTTTATTGTGGGTTAAACACTTACTTTGAAATTTAAGGACTTTGTAATTATACAGCCTTGGGCACCTTTATCTATTGACTCTTGTGCCTTATCCCTCCTTCAGGGAGTTTGATTTTATTCCTTAATGCCAAGATAACGCTCAACCTCCATTGCAG
>CAYWBA010000172.1:0-7063 GCA_964455955.1 uncultured Planctomycetota bacterium
TGGGGAGGTACTGATATAAAGAAGTGCGCGGGTGATGCCGATGCCTTCATTACAAGCATTGGGGCCGATGGTCAGTATCGCTGGACACACACTATAGGTGGCAAGGACTTAGATTGCGCCTTGGCCGTGTGCGCCGACAGTGGAAGCATCTATATGACTGGTTGCTGCGGAGGAAGCGTGGTCAATTTCGCGGTTGACTGGGACAGCAAGGATGAGAAAAAGAGTATGGGAAAATTCGACATATTTGTAACCAAGCTCAATGCAGATGGAAGCTACTGTTGGACGCATACGATAGGTGGGCCGGAAGATGATGCTGCGCGTGGAATCGGCACTGACGCAAACGGTAGAATAATCTTGAGTGGGAATTTCTGGGGTGATATTGACTTTGCCCGAGACTGGGGCAGGATTGACAAGAAAAGAAGCGAAGGTGGTTCCGATATATTCGTCACCATGCTGGATGCAAACGGGGATTATTTAAGAACAGTTAGAACCGGCGGTCAGCATCTGGACTTATTCGGTGGCTTATGTATCCATGCCAGGGACTTGTACGTAACTGGAACATTTAGTCACGCTGCTGATTTTGGCCAAGGCTGGGGTGTTGAGGACAGGAAGTCAAGCCTGCGAACGGATGTGTTTCTTACTAAAGTGTCACAACCCTGACTTTTCATCCAGCGGAATCAGAATGTCTCCCTAACTTCGTGTTATTCAAGCACTTCGCTTAAATTCCAGCATGTCGTCGAGCGTGAAGCGGATTTTCTTCAATACGTGGCATCGGGGCGACCCGCATCTGCACGGGCTGGTAAAAGAGGTTGTTCTCACTGCGGATAGACTCAAAAGAAGGACCGCACAGGCGCACGACAGGTCTCTTGCAAACATCGTGAGTTTCTTGAAGAAATTTTTCAGAAAAACTCTTGACATGTTGGATCTATATACTATTTTGTTATTGATAGTGAGTTGCAGTTGCGTTTACAAGCAGGACGCAAGTATATGAAGTCAGCCGAACAGTTGTTCACAGAATTCCTGAGGACCAAAGGTCTGCGCTTTACCCGTGAAAGAAGAAATATCCTCAGCGAGATTATGAAGACCCACAGCCATTTCGAGGTCGAAGATATTTATATGAGGTTGCGCAAGAAGAATATCAAGGTTTCACAGGCGAGCATCTACAGAACTTTGCCCCTCCTCGTAGAGAGCGGAATTGTGTTGAAGACACCTTGTGACAAGATGACGGCCAGGTATGAGCACGTTATTGGCCACAAGCATCATGACCATATGGTATGTATGAAGTGCGGTAAGGTTATTGAGTTTCGCGACCAGAACATAGAAAAGCTGCAGGAAAAAGATGCTAAGAAGCACCGTTTCGAGATGCTGGGCCACAGGCTGGTCATAAGCGGCCTTTGTGAGAGGTGCAGGTAGATTTTTTTGGGGCGTAACTGAAAATGATTTGCACTTGCAAAAACTTCACTTCGTTTAAGCCAACCTTTTTGGAAAGGCGGATAAGAGATGTCCAAGCGCGTCATACTAACAGAACTTAACCCCGGCAGGCCGGCTACTGTTGTTGAGATACAGGCAGGTCTGGGCCTGATTAGACGACTGGAGGCTCTTGGAATCAGAGTCGGCCAGAAGATAGAGACGGTAAGCGGGCCTTTTATGAGGGGCCCTGTGACTGTACGCGCAGGAAATATTTGCGCCGCGATAGGGTTCGGCGCGGCAAGCAAGGTGGTTGTTGAGATAGAGGAGCAAGAATCATGAAGATTCTGCTTATGGGCAATCCGAATGTGGGCAAGAGCGTGGTGTTCAACAGGCTCACAGGTGCTACAGTTATTACCTCGAACTATCCCGGTACTACTGTCGAGTTCACAAGGGGCAGCATGAGGATTGCCGGGGAAAAGGCCGAGATCATTGACGTTCCAGGCACCTACACGCTTGAACCCACCTGCAAGGCAGAAGAGATTGCGGTCAAGATGGTCGAGGAGGGAGATGTCGTAGTCAACATCGTTGATGCCACAAACCTGGAAAGAAGTCTGAATCTCACGCTGCAACTTCTGAAGCGCCGAAAGCCGGTAGTGGTTGCACTTAACTTCTGGGACGAGACGAAGCACACTGGTATCCAGATAGATGTACGGAAACTTGCAGAGATGCTGGGTATTCCATGTGTCCCCACTGTAGCGGTAACTGGCGAGGGCATCAAGGCGCTGGTTGAAAAGATACCCAAGGCCAAAGTTTCAGCCTATGACTATGAGGATGCCGAGAGGTGGCACGAGATTGGCAACATTGTCGAAGCAGTCCAGAAAGTAACGCACCGCCACCACACGTTCCTTGAGCGGCTCGGCGATGCTTCTGTAAGGCCTGCTACCGGTCTTCCTATTGCTATCGGGGTGTTGGTCGGAACGTTCGAGCTGATAAGATTGATTGGCGAGAGCCTGATTGGCTACGTATTTGAGCCGCTGTTTGAGACCCTCTGGGCGCCTCTGATGATGGAGGTCTCGGGCTACCTCGGAGGCGAAGGTTTTCTACACGACTTGTTGATTGGCACACTTATTGAGGGCGAGATAGATTTCGGCCAGTCGTTCGGCCTTCTGACGACCGGGCTTTTTGTCCCGATTGGCGCGGTATTGCCGTATGTCTTTGCGTTCTATATCGTACTTTCATTCCTCGAAGACCTGGGATACCTTCCGAGGGTCGCCGTGCTGGTTGACACCATTATGCACAAGGTCGGGCTTCACGGAATGGGAATAATACCCATGATGCTCGGATTGGGCTGTAATGTGCCCGGCCTGCTTGCCACAAGAATTATGGAAGATAAGAAGCAGCGCTTCTTGGCCGCAACGCTGATGGCGATAGCAGTTCCCTGCGCCGCCCTTATTTCAATGGTGATTGGGCTTGCGGGAGAACATGGCGCTGGCGCCCTGCTGGTGATATTTGGCACGCTCTTTGTGGTGTGGCTTGTGCTCGGGGCTTTGCTGCACAGGCTGATGAAGGGTGAAAGCCCTGAAATCCTGATAGATATACCCCCCTACCGCCTCCCGTACCTCAGGGGGCTGTTGAAGAAAATCTATATGAGAATGCTCTGGTTCATCCGCGAGGCTGTGCCCTTTGTACTTCTCGGCGTGTTTATTGCAAACATCCTCTACACCCTCGGTATTATAGACTTCCTCGGCCGGCTCTTCTCACCCATTGTTGTTGACATCCTGGGCCTGCCGCGTGATGCTGTCGCAGCGCTCATAATCGGTTTCCTGCGCAAGGACATCGCGGTCGGCATGCTTGTGCCGCTCGAACTCTCCGTAAGACAGATAATAGTCGCAAGCGTGGTGCTCACGATGTTCTTCCCTTGTGTGGCCACCTTTGCGGTCTTCGTCAAGGAGCTTGGCATCATCAACATGCTCAAGGCGGCGGCGATTATGATTGCTTCCGCGCTCATAGTCGGCGGCCTGCTCAACCTCATCCTGTATGCTATTTTGACGTAGGAGCCAAGAAACCCAGTGAACCCAGTTCGAGGTAGTCCGTAGCGCTAAGAAAAAACCCGCGGTGGCACCTGCAAGTAACCGGCCGCGGGCAGGAAAAGTGTGACAATGACATCTTGGATAAGAAGCACCTGCACTCTTCCTTTTTCTAATTTTGCATCAGCAGGGTAGTGAATTCAAGAAAAATGTTTCGGGAGGAACTGGTGTTTGACAAGGCAGTTATATCAAGAATTATGTTCCGGCTTGCACTCGCAGTGGTCAAGGTGGAAATTTTCTTGCTGTTGTTGTTTCTCGCAACCGCACTTGCAGGGGTGCCTGAGTGAAGCATGATGTTCTTGGACCTGCCCTGACTCTGTGGGTGAGCGGGCAGGCAAAACAAGAAGTTTTGGAGAAGGCAAAGATGAGCACTAACATATTGCTGGTAATCGTAGCGATTACAGGTTTCCTGTCGGCTTTGGTGATTCTAAGTTCTTCCATGGCTTACGCTCAGGAAAGACTTGAGCCAAAGCTTGAAACGCTCGACAATGTAGAAAAAAAGGCGCAGAAGAAACAGGAGGAGTCCCCACCCAAACGGAGTTCTTTGGTTCTCGAGGATGTCGTAGTGACAGGAACCAAGACAGAAAGGCTGCTAATAGATGTACCGGTGCGGACCGAGCTTATCTCAAGGATAGATATTGAAGCAAGAGGGGCGGTGGACCTGTACGAGGTGCTGGAAAGCATTCCCGGCATCAGAGTGGAACAGCAGTGTTCCTACTGCAACTTCAGCGTCTTGAGAATGCAGGGACTGGAAGCGGGCCATGTGCAGGTACTGATTGATGGCATGCCTATCTTCTCCGGTCTGGCGTCAGTATACGGATTGCAGCAGATTCCCGCATCGTTTATCGAGAGGATTGAAATTGTCAAGGGCGCAAGCTCAGCTCTATACGGCAGCAGCGCCATTGCCGGAGTGATTAACATCATCACAAAGGAACCGACGAAAGAGTCAGCTTTTGAGTCAAGCGCCAGCTTTGGAAGCCACGACACTAACAAGTATTCATTCGCAGCATCCGGCAAGCGCAAGAACATGGACATGATGCTTGGCTTCCAGAAGCACATTGGCAGAGAAATAGACGAGGATGGCGATGGTCTTACAGACCGGGTCAGGTTCGACAATGCAGGCGGGTTGCTCAAAGTAAGGTGGAAAAATCTCCTCAGACCCGATGACCATCTCACCTTTTTCGGCCGGTCAAGCGATGAATCTCGTGCAGGCGGCGAGCTGCGCACTTTTGATAACCCCTTTGCAGAATCCGCGGAGAATATCAAGACTGAACGGTATGAAGCTGTGCTGGGCTACAAAACCAGGATTGATGGGAAAAATGAGATTTCTCTCAACTTCGGCTTTGTAGACCATGGCCGCATCGCTACCAACGACTCCTTTCTGGGTGATTATATGGATACGCATGGTGGCGTTGTACCCCCGGTTGATGAAATGGAACCTTACATCGCAAATGAAAACCTCTATGCGGCGGACTTACGTTTTTATCATACAACCAGCAACAAGACTCGTTTGATGACCGGAGTGCAGTATCTCAGGAACGAGCTGAAGGAAAGAGGTAAATATGTGATAGTGGACCCCGCCGACCCCGATTATGGTCTGACCTACAGGTCCGAGAGCAAGAAGCACGCAGACGAGTTCGGCCTCTATCTCCAGAGTGAAATACCCCTCATAGAGAAGAAACTGGAACTTGTCCTGGGGACGAGATATGACGCACACAAATCGGAAGACAGTTTTGGCGGTTCCGGCGCTGCCGCTCCTCCGGGGAAAATCAAGCTGAAGTATGATGAGGAAGCGGTTAATCCCAGGCTTGCGCTGATGTATAAACCTTCTGCGAACTTTACTATACGAACAAGCGTTGGCACCGGTTTCAGAGTTCCCTACGGTTTCAGCGAAGATTTGCACCTCTGCAGCGGTTCTCCCAGAGTCTATAAGGGAGTGGGTTTGAAACCTGAAAAAGCTCTCAGCCTGAACCTCGGGGCGGACTACTCCGCCAAGAAGTATAGTTTTGGCATTAGCCTGTTTAGAACGAATCTGAAGGACAAGATAGGGTTTGTTGATGCCTCTCCCACAGCCGCGGCACTGGGCTACACTTACGAATGGGCAAACATAGATGATGCCTATACTCAGGGAGTGGAATTGTCCTCGAAAGTGCGCCCGATTCCAAAGGTTACTGTTGATGCGTATTTGACCTTCACCGATGCTCAATACAAGAAAGAACGGGCTGATTGGGTAACAAACCATCCGGAATATGCCAAGGACAGCAAGCATATCTCCCGCGTACCCGAAATGACCGCCGGGTTGAACCTGAAGTACAGGCCTGGCAAGTGGAACTTTGTGCTGGGAGCCAGCCATTCCGGCAGAATGTATATTGATTATTGCAAAGATGAAGATGTGGCTGACCCGGAATCCAAAATCAAATACACCCAAGGTTACTGGGTAGTCAACGCCAAGGTGAATTACCACGTGTCCAGCAGCACTGCTTTCTTTGCAGGAGTGAAAAACCTGTTTGATAGAACTCAGAAAGAAAGACATCCTGATGATGCCGCATTCATGTATGCGCCCTATACCGGCAGGATAGTCTATGGCGGCATAGAGGTGAAGTTCTAAGCATCATATGGCTCGTAAACCGGTCACTTTGCAGCTTGCGTTCGAATTCTGAAATACCAGCTTTTGCCCTCGGAGTACTGAAGAATACGTGCCTACAGCTCCTATCCCCTCAGGCCAGCTTAACCAGGCAACATATCCCGGCTTTAACTATAACGATGATAATATCGCGATTTCCGTATCCCGGATAGTGTATTTATGCAGCATGTGTGAGCTTTCAAGGAATTTCTTGACTCCCACAACATATGATGTAACATCTCCAAAGACCAGGTCATACCTTCCACGAAGGGCAGCAGATAGCCAGCGGCAGGAACACCCTCGTTTATGGAGGGAATGCGATGAAGTTAATCAGACTATCCCAAGTTTTCGTGCTTGTCTTTGCCGCAGTGTTGATATTATCTGAGCCTCTCGCCGCGCAACAGACGATGCCGGAGCTCACCGAAGAACTCAAACAGAAAGTAGATAATCTTGTCAGGAAACTCGGCGACAGCGAGTGGACCACACGCAAAGCGGCACAAAAAGAGATTGCAACCCTTCTCCAGGACGCAAAAACATTTGATGCGCTTCTCCCGTATTTGAAGCAGCGGATGAATCTCGCACAGGAATTCGAAGTGAAAGTCCGTCTGAACCGTATTACGAAGCCATATTTCCAATGGAAAATTACTTCCTCAATCCTTGAGAAATTTCCCAAGATAATCGAGCAACTTGCCTCGTCTGATAACAGTGCGCGTATGAAAATTGCGGAAGAACTGGGAAAAACAGGACATCCCTGTGTGGTCAAATTGCTTATCAAGATGGTTGCCGATGAAGACCCCGACATGCTCTCAGAAAGAAGAGAGCCCTCGTTCAGTTGGGGTGGTGTAGTCGGCGGCATAGCACTACCAAGCCTGAGCTTGCATGGACCATATGTATGGGAACCATCGAATAGGACGACCTCGGGAGCGGCAAAGGCGCTCCTGCG
>CAYWBA010000173.1:0-7042 GCA_964455955.1 uncultured Planctomycetota bacterium
CAAGAGCGCTCCGATGTGGAGCACATCATTGTGGATGGCGGCTCGACCGATGGAACACTGGACATTCTCAGAAAGTATCGCCGCCTGCGCTGGGTGTCTGAACCGGACAACGGGCAGTCAGATGCCATTAACAAGGGGTTCCGCATGGCGAAGGGTGAGATTCTCGCCTGGATAAATTCTGATGACTACTATCTTGCCGGTGCATTCAATAAGGTCGTAAAAACGTTCGAGGATGTCAGAAAACCAGATATTGTAATGGGGGACGTTCTTGCGGTCGACGCTTATGATAGGGTAATTACAAAGCGAAGAATGATTCCGTATGACTACAAGATGCTTCTGTTTGGCACCAACTATATCCACCAGCCGGGGGTATTTTACTCAAGGAGAGCGCTGCAGAAAGCGGGTTATCTCGACGAAAGCCTGCACTATGTCATGGACTGGGACCTCTGGCTCAGATTCGGCGAAGCGGGACTGCGCTTCAAGGCTGTCTATGCACCCCTCGCATGCCTTCGCTGGCACGGCCAGGCTAAGAGTGTGACTCGCTATCCGCTCTTGGCTGCTGAGTTCAAGGCTGTCCGTGACCGGCACTGCTGCAGGGCGAGAAAGCAGAAGAGTTTTGCCAACAACCTGCTTCTCGCTTTTCTAAGGGGTTACTACATCCTAAAGGTCCAGGCAGTCAAACTCGCATACCGGGGAACTATTGATTTTCCCTTGAGGTTAATTCGTACTGACAGATAGAACATCCTTGCAGACGGAAGTACAGAAGAAACCTTCTGATAGATGGAATCGTGTTGCGCAGCCGGGCAACTTCGATATATTAGAGCCTGGGAAAGCACGGAATTCAGAGGTAAAAGATGACTTTCGAAGACCACATACGCCACAACAAGAGACTGACTTTCCTGATAATATTCCTCTTCTCGCTCTTTATCATCGGCCTGGGGTTCCTCTTCGGCTTCGCCTTCTACGGCAGCGTGGAAGTAGGCCTCATCGGTATCGCGATAGCCCTTATCCTGTCGGTCGTGATGTCGTTAAGCGCATTCTACGGCGGCAAGAAGGTTGTCCTCGCCACCAGCCACGCAAGGAAAGTGGACAAACAATACAACCAGCAGCTTTATAACATCGTCGAGGAAATGTCCATCGCGTCAGGACTGCCCATGCCGGAGCTCTACGTAGTCAACGACTCGGCCCCCAACGCCTTCGCCACCGGCCGCGACCCCCAACACTCCGCCGTCGCCGTCACCACCGGCCTGATTGACAAGCTCGACCGCGACGAGCTTACAGGCGTCATCGCGCACGAAATGTCGCACGTCCGAAACTACGACATCAGATACATGATGCTTATGGGTGTCCTCGTAGGCGTTGTTGCGCTTCTGTGCGATTTCATGATCCGCTCATTCCTCTGGGGCGGCGGCAGGCGGCGCTCCCGGGGGCGTGGCGGCGGGCCGCTCGTCATAATCCTGATAATCGTGGCAATCGTCCTGGCTATCCTCGCGCCCCTTATCTCAAGGCTCATCCAGCTCGCAGTCTCCCGTAAACGCGAGTTCCTCGCCGACGCTTCCGCGGCACAATTCACGCGCTACCCCAACGGGCTCGCAAGCGCACTCATAAAAATCTCCGGCGACCAGGAGGTGCTCGAAGTCGCCAATCGCGCAACTCAGCACCTCTACATTGTAAACCCTATTAAGTCTTTCGAGAAGCGTGCCAAGACGCTCTTTTCCACCCACCCGCCAATAGCGGAACGGGTTCGCAGGCTCAGGCAAATGTAGCTCGAGGCAAAAAGTGTCAACTCTCGCTCTCATGCTTCTTTCCGCCCTCGCGGGAATTACCGCCCGCCTCCCGCTCAGGGTGGCATTCGCTCTCGGCGAGGCTTTCGGCCTCTTCGCCCACCAGGTCGCATGGATTATCGGCCGCAACCGCATAGGAATGATTAATCTCAGGCTTGTCTTCGGCCGCGAAAAGTTCAAAGGCCAGTTCCGCAAAATCCTCAAAGACATGTGGATAAACTTCGGTAGAAACGCCATCGAGTTCGCCCGCTTTCCATACTACGTTAGGGGCCGCATCAACAAGTATGTCCGCTGGGAAAACCTGCACTACTTCCAGCAGTCACGCGACAGAGGCCGCGGCATACTTGTAATGACTGCCCACTTCGGCAACTGGGACCTGGTCGCACTTTCCGCCGGCCTCAACGGTTTCCCCGTGCACCTCATTACCAAGTACATTCGCTCAAAAGCCATAACCGAGTTCTGGATGAAATGGCGCACACGCGGCAACGTCCACCCCATATACAAGAAAGAGGCCCGCAGGGAAATCATCCGCCTTCTCCGCAACAACAAGCTTGTCGCATTCGTCATTGACCAGGACACAAAACCCAAGGAAGGCGGGATATTCGTCAAGTTCCTGGGAACCGAGGCATCCACCCTCTCCGCCCCGGCACTCCTCTCGGAAAAGTACAACACGCTGCTAATCCCCGTCTTCATCGTACGCGAATCCCGCTTCACCCACCGGGCGATAGCAGAGACGCCGATAGAGTTCGAAAAGGTCGGCAGCCCGCGGGAAAACCTGCTCCACAACACCCGCCGCTACCTCGAAGTGCTCGAACGCTACATCCGCGCCTACCCCGAACAGTGGCTCTGGGTGCACCGCAGGTGGCGCCGCAGACCGCCCGGACAAAGGCAGATTTACACAGGCTCGGCAGCCAGGAAGCGCAGGAGGCTCTGAGATGGCTTTCGCCGAAATCACAAAGGTCAGCGCCCTCAACTCCCTGCGAAAACCCGCCTTCTTCATCACCGTAGCAGTCTTCGCCGCCCTTATCTTCCTGTCCAGATTCCTGACCATCTTCACGCTTGGAGAACCCACCTCCATGGTGCGCGAAGTCGGTGTCTCTTCCATATTCCTCTGCGGCATACTTGGCGCAATATTCCTGAACGCCGCATCCCTCGCCTCCGAGATAGAGACCGGCACGCTCGCCATCCTGCTTACAAAGCCGATCTCCCGCACCCGCGTCCTGCTTGCGAAATTCGCCGGCAACCTCGCCGCCCTCTACGGCGCCCTCGCGCTGCTCACAATTGTCTTCCTCCTCACCCTCGCACTTGACAGCAGCGCGATTAGCCCCCTGACCGTCCAGGCGATTATCCTCGCCTTCCTCGCCTGCGCGCTCGCCTCCGCCCTCACACTCGTCCTCGCATCGCTCTTGCCTTTCAGCCCGGCAATTCTTGTTTCCCTCTGCCTCTTCGCCCTCGGCTCGCTCTCGGGCTACCTTCTCTCCCTGGCCCGGGGTCTGGGCGCTCTGCTCCTGCACGCACTCTATGCAGTTGTTCCGGACTACGGCCTTCTGAACCTGACAAACCATATCTCCTCCGGCGAAGCCTTGCCCGCAAGCGCTTTTATCTGGTCGCTCCTCTACGGCCTTTGCTATACTGCCGCCGCACTCACCGCCGCATCCATCATCTTCTCCCGCCGCGAAGTCAAATAGCAGCAAGCCCCGGGCAATTTCGCCTTCGCCCCGCCAGCCCCGCCATATTTTCGCCTTGACAGCCGGCACGCTGCTGGTAAAATCCCCGAGTTCGAAAAGACCGGGAGGACATTCTGCGTGAGCGAGCTTGACAGACTGCTTGGGATTATAAAAAAGGTTTACGAAGAGCCGCAGTGCCGTGAAGAGTACGAGTTGGAGCTCTACCTGCTTCACGAAAGGGACAAAGCCCTTTTCGAGCAGACAATGGCGGAAATGAAAGAGCTTGCACCCCAGCTCCACAGGGA
The DNA here is from genome assembly GCA_964455955.1 of uncultured Planctomycetota bacterium. Lineage (GTDB taxonomy): Bacteria > Planctomycetota > SKW154 > SKW154 > DAOVDS01 > CAYWBA01. The sequence continues at coordinate 3,757 of CAYWBA010000173.1, forward strand.
AACGGTGGACTTTATTCAGAACATCGAGTCTGTAAAAGACCTCCTGAAAAAGGCCGAAGACCGCCGCGCCGCAAATCCCTCTTAGAGCCTGTAACAGAATGAACTGTGAGACGCGCTGTGGTGAGGAGCGAGCAGCACAAGGAGCGAGGAGAAGGCATGTTGAGGAACATGGCGACGACGAGCAACGCGGCTCTGCGAAGCTCATCGCCGCAGCCCTTGGGGTTGCCTGCACCTGCGCCCGGCTCACCAAAGAAGTAGCGCAGGCAACGCGGCCGCAGGTCATTTTGTTACAGGCTCTTAAACTCGCACGTTTCACTTCAATCCCGCTGTCGTCAATGTTCAAATCAAAGTCCTTGACTGAGTGTCCATTCGGTGTTAGCCTTGCCCCAGGCCAACGTTGATACAGGGAGGTGGAGAATTGAAAGACCTTTGTTTGCTTGCCCTTGACGCTGCCAAAGCCAAGGGCGCAACCTACGCTGATGCCCGCGTCGTGCAGTTTCGCCGCCAGTACGTCGTCACCGAGGACCAGCGGGTATCGGCAATACAGGACTCCGAGTCGCTCGGCATAGGCGTGCGGGTGATTGCGGATGGCGCGTGGGGATTCGCAGCTACCGCCTCGCTCGAAAAGGGCGAGGTCGAGCGGGTAGCTGCACTCGCCGTCGAGACTGCAAAGGCAAGCGCGCTTGCGAAAGCGCCCGAAGGCGTCCACTGGGCGCAAGAACCGCCGCACGAGGGCACGTTCAGAACACCGATTGAGAAAAACCCGTTTGAGGTGCCGCTGGAAGATAAGATTCAAGTCCTGCTTTCGGCAAACAAGGAAATCCTCGCGGTCAAAGGCATCAAGAAGGCCCATTCCTACATGCTCTTCAAGCAGGAGCACAGATACCTTGCAAACACCGAAGGCAGCATGATTGAAAGCGAGACTTTCACCAGCACAGCCACAATCAGGGCAACTGCGGTTGACGAAGAGACTGCCAAGACCCGCTACTTCGAAGCGCATCCGCTCAATATCGGCTACGAGCATATCGCCAGCACCCCGCTGGTGGCCGAGGCGCGCAGGGTTGGCGAAGAGGCGGTCGCGCAGCTCAAAGGCAAGCCCTGCCCTGTCGGCAAGAAGGACCTGGTACTTCACCCCTCGCACCTTGCGCTGACCATGCACGAGTCTATCGGCCACGCGACCGAGCTTGACCGCGTGCTCGGGATGGAAGAGAGCCTTGCAGGTTCGAGCTTCGCCACGATAGACAAGCTGGGCAATCTCAAGTACGGCTCGCCCATCATGAACATAATCTGCGACAACACTTTGCCGCAGGGCCTCGCGACCAGCGGCTACGACGACGACTGCGTGCCCGGCCGGAAGTGGCACATAATCAGGGATGGTATTCTCGTGGACTACCAGAGCGGCCGGGAGGTCTGCCACGCGATAGGTGCGAAAAGCTCGCGCGGAAGCTGCCGCGCCGACTCCTGGGCCTCGATTCCCATTATCCGCCAGTCCAACATAGGCCTCGCACCCGGCACCGAGCCTCTTACGCTCGAAGAGATGATAGCAGACACCAAGGACGGAATCTATATAGAGGGGATGGGCTCCTTCTCGATTGACCAGAAACGCCAGAACTTCCAGTTCGGCGGCGACTGCTCCTGGGAAATCAAGGATGGCAAGAAAGGTGCAATTCTCAAGGATGTCACCTACCAGGCAATCACGACCGAGTTCTGGGGCTCGCTCGACGCCATATGCGACGAGCAGTCCTGGACGCCATACGGAATCCTGGGCTGCGGCAAGGGCGACCCTATGCAAATCGCCCAGATGTCCCACGGCTCCGCGCCTGCGAGGTTCCGCCAGATAAACGTCGGAGGTACAAAGTAATGAAAGAATCACAAGCATTGGACATCCTCGAAAAAGTTCTCGGCTTCGCGGACGCTGAAGCTGTCGAGGCGGTAATAACCGGCGGGCCGGATGCGTCCACCCGCTTCGCCGACAACCTGATAACCCAGAACGTCCAGACAAGCGACACCACCCTGAACGTGATGTGCGCATACGGCCAGAGCCACGGCTCCGCCTCCACCAACGGCCTCTCGGAAGAATCGCTCAAGTCGCTCATCCAGCGGGCCCAGGCTATTGCAAAGGTCTCCCCGCCCGACCCCGAGTACATGCCTCCGGTAGAACCTGGTGAAACGGAAAAATACCCCGGAGTCGATGCGTACTTCGAGAAGACTGCATCTTTTGCACCACTCGAAAAGGCACAGCAAATCAGCTCCGCCGCCGCCACAGTCAAGGCAAAGGGCCTGCGGCTCTCCGGGGCATACAGCACTGAAGACAGCTTTATCGCAGTGGCCAACTCCGCAGGGCTCAGGGCGTACCACCGTGAAACCCGGGGCGAGATACACACGACCGTCCTCGGAGCGGACGGCTCCGGCTGGGCAGAGAAGATTGCCCCCAGCGTTGAAGACATAAGCGTCGAGGAGGTTGTCTCCACCGCCCTCGATATTGCCAAGAAGGCGCAGGACCCGGCTGACCCGGAGGCCGGCAAGTACACCGTGATTATGAGCCCAGCCGCAATCGGCGAGCTTCTCATGTTCCTCTTCTGGGGCGGCTTCGACGCCAAGGCCGCCGACGAGGGCAGAACCTTTATGCGTGGAAAGCTCGGCCAGAAGGTCGCTGGCGAAAACATCACAATCCGCTCCGACCCGGCCGAGCCGCGCTGCCCGAGCCAGCCTTTCCTGGGCGACGGGCTTGTCGCCCCGAGGCTCTCCTGGATTGAAAAAGGCGTCACCGGGAACCTGGCATACTCCCGCTTCTGGGCCGCCAAAAAGGGCAAGGAGGCGACCGGCAACCCCACAAACATCATCATGGACGGCGGCGGGGCGACGGTTGACGAGATGATTGCCTCGACCAAGAAGGGGCTGCTCATCACCCGGTTCTGGTACATCCGCACCGTTGACCCCATGGTCCCGCTTGTGACCGGCATGACCCGCGACGGCCTGTTTCTCATAGAGAACGGCAAAGTCACGCGTCCGCTCAAGAACATGCGCTTCAACGACAACCCCCTGGACCTGCTCAGCCGCGTGGAGGCCCTGGGCAGGCCGGAGCGGACAGGAGAGTACGTTGACATGCTTGTCCCGCCGCTTGCGGTACGCGATTTCAACTTCACAAGTACAACCAAGTTCTAACATTTGCGTGTATCCCCGACTTCCAAGGGCGCGAGGCTGGACCCCGTGCCCTCTTTTACATCAGGTCCCTGTAAATTTAACTCCTTTTCTGGCATAGACTTCGGGATTCTATTTACAGATT
>CAYWBA010000174.1:0-7030 GCA_964455955.1 uncultured Planctomycetota bacterium
AGCAGGTTCACAGAGCTCTTGCCTTTGCCCAGCCCCTGGAGCGCAAGCCCCATTGCGACGCTCATAGAAGGCAGGTGTTCCCGCAGGAGCGTGACATTCGCATCCCGGGCAAGTTCCATGCGCATGATATCGAAGAAGCGCTGAATCTTCATGTCGAGGTTGGAGGCGAAGAAGTTGGCCAGGCCCTCGAGGTTGGTCGCATTTCCGAGAAGCACCATGTGCTTGGCTTTTGATTTGTAGAAGGAGAGGGAGCGCACTATCTCGCTGACAAAGTCGGCAAGAACAGGCTCCATAACAGCGTAGAGCTTGTCCGCCTGGGTGCTCCTCGCGGCCTTTATTTTCAGTTTCTCCGCTTCGAGGAAGGTAATCTCGAACTCGTCCCTGAGCCGGCGGGTAATGTCATTGCCTGCAAGTGGCAGGTTTCGGACGTGGAACCTGCCTTCATCGATAACCACGAGGTCTGTATGGTCAGCGCCTATATCTACGATTACGGCGTGGTCGGGGATGTCCATCTCGTAGTGGGCGAAGTTGAAAAGGGTGAGCGGGGCGATTGTGATTATGTCTGTGTGCAGGTCGGCGGCATCGAAGTTTGCAAGGAAATCATTGACTATCTCTTCCCTTATGGCGAAGATGCCGACATCTATTTCCTCGCCGGGCTCGTAGGCCCGCTCGACTTTCTGAAATCCCCAGATTACATCGCTGAGAGGGAAGGGTATCTGCTGCGCCGCCTCGTACTTGACTACCTCAGCCACCTTTTTGTCATCAACCGGGGGCAGCTTTATAAACCTGGTAAAGGCGGCGTATCCGGGTACTGCCACAGCTATCAGGTCGGATGACCTGACTTTGTTGCGTTTCTTGAACAGGGCAAGCGCCTGCCTTATCTCGGCGGAGCTGGGCGCCTCCTCGGAGCTGCCGTAATAGTCAATTACATCGATGCCGGTTATTTCAACAGTATCACGGAGCCTGTGCATGCGGATGGTTTTCAATGAAGACCTTCCAATATCAATTCCCCAGACGACTCTATCGGCTATCATGGGTAAGTATCTCCTCAGTATTGTCCCTATTTCCCTTGCAAGAGGGCTGCCTCCACAACCCAACTTAGAATTATACTTGGGCTTGCCTGCCCGTCAAGAGCATTTTGGATGTAAATCCCGGTGCTGCGCTGCCAAGTTTCACCCCGTGGCAAGCAGCTCCGCTCTAAATAACCCGTTTCGGAGGGTTGGGGCTCCCTGAGATTTCAGCCAGCTTCTCCTTGTAGCCATCTCTGCCCATAAGGGCAAAAGCGGCGATTTTACCAGCCTCGACCCCCGGCTGGTCGTAAGGGTTGACGCTATAAATCATGCCGGCATAGGAAGTCTGCACTTCCAGCATGAACAACAACTGGCCGAGGATTTCTTCGCTTAGCCGCGGCAGCGCAATTGTGGTGTTTGGCCTTTGGGCGCTGCTGAGAGCTATCCTTGTCCCTGCAAGTTCCGCCGCCATAAGTTCATTGAGCGTGCGGCCGCCCAGGTATGATAAAGCATCCTCGCCGGGGTAGAGGTCCGGCAGCACAGTTTCCTTGCGGAACTGTTTTGCTTCAATCAGCGTTATGAGCTTGTCATTCGGCCCTTCGACGTAAAGCTGTATCTGCGAGTGCTGGTCCGTGGTGCCGAGCGCTGCAATTGGGGTCTGGCCGGTATGCACGGCCTCGCCGGTTGAAGAGAATTTCTTCCCCAGGCTTTCTGCCCAGAGCTGCCGGAACCAGTCGGCGGTTGCGCGCAGGCACTGGGCGTAGGGCATAAACACGGTGTTGTGCTTTCCCTTTTTGCGGTCGAGCATAGTGTGAACTGTTGCTGCCACAAGCGCGGGGTTGGCTTGCGGTTTTGACTCCTTAATCCGCCTGTCCATCCGGGCCGCGCCCGCAAGCAGCCTGTGAATGTCAATGCCTGCGAAAGCGCTTGAGAGGAGGCCTACCGCGCTGAGGACGGAAAACCTGCCGCCGACTCCCGCCGGCACGGGGAAAGTCTCAAAGCCCTCTTCCTCTGCTATTTTCCGGAGCGCTCCCTTTTGCGCGCCAGTGGTTGCAACAAGATGTTCGGAAAAGTCTTTGCTGCACCGTTCTTTGAACCAGGTCAGGAACGCGAGGAAATTAGCCATTGTTTCAGCAGTGCTTCCTGATTTTGTTATCACATTAACAATTGTGGTCTCGGGGTCCAGCGCTTCAAGAAGCCCGGATACAAGCTCAGGGTCAATGTTGTCTGGGAAAAACATTCGCGGCCCGCCCCGCTTCCCGGGGGGAAGCAGGTTGTAAAGCGGATGGCTCAAGGCTTCAAAAACCGCGCGGTTTCCCAGGCTTGACCCGCCTATACCCACAACCACGAAGTTTTCGAACCGGTCGCGCCCGGCTTGCGCAAACTCGCTTATCCTGTCGGCAAGCGCAGCATCATACGGGAGATTCATGTAATCGGCGCCGCCTGAGGCGCGCAGCTTTTCAAGCCCGGCTGGAAGCGCGCTAAAGTTCTTGAGAGCCTGTGTTAGTTCATCTTCTGTCAGGCCGTTCTCCTCCCCGACAGCCTGCGCCATGGCATTGGTATAGTCGTAGCTTATCTGCTCCACTGTCCCTGTCCTCTCAAAAATTCTTACCGTCTTGCGAGAGTTTCCACCCTGCGCATGCCGACATTTACCACAAGCGAGAGGGCCGCCATTGAGGTCATAAGAGACGACCCTCCGTATGTTACAAAAGGCAGAGTCAGGCCTGTTATCGGCACAAGCCCGACAGTCATTCCCACGTTTACGACTGTCTGCACGTATATCAGCGTACAGATGCCGGCACTCAGCAGTTTGCCGAAGGGGTCATCTGTCGAATACGCCACATCAGTACACAGGAGCATTATACCAAACAGAAGCCCGAGCACAAAGACGCATCCTGCAAATCCCCATTCTTCACCCACGACCGAGAAAACGAAATCGGTATGGCGCTCGGGAAGCACTCCGTGCGTATTCTGCGTTCCCATGCCCCAGCCTTTGCCTGTAAGGCCGCCTGAGCCTATGGCTGCTTTCGACTGTATCGCCTGGTACCCCTCGCTCAGGCGGTACTCCTTGCTGTGGGGCTCTATGAAAGCAAGCGCCCGGCCCCTCTGGTAGTCCTTGAGCACATAGAACCACACCGCCGGCAAGAGTGCCAGCCCCACCAGCGCCAGCAGCAGAAGGTGTTTTATGCGCGCGCCGGCGAGGAACATTATCGCAAAGAACAGCGGGACTATGACAAGGGCAGTGCCCATATCAGGCTGTTTTGCAATCATTGCTGCAGGCACTGCGCAAAGCAAACCGGGCACAACAAGCCCCTTGAGCTGATTCAAGTTCTTTGCCTTCGAGGCATACCTGGCGAGCACTATTATCATTATCAGTTTCATAAGCTCCGAGGGCTGGACGCGCACGCCGCCGAGAGGAATCCACCTCTGAGAACCTTTGACCGAGATGCCGAATATAAACACGGCCGCAAGGCTGAGGAGCCCGAGAACGTAAAGGATTGCAGCCGCCTTGCCGATTGTCGTGTAGCTTACAAACAGCAGGCCCAAAAAGAGGCCCAGCCCGATTGCAACCCATAAAAGTTGCCTCGCGGCGTATCCCTGGTAAGTTCCCGTCACAATCTTGTATGACGCGCTGTGGATAAAGGCCACGCCGACTGCAAGCAAAGCGCATGTCATAAGGAAAAGTCCCCAGCGGAATCTTGAAATTTCATCCCTAATTTCCGCCAAAGCTTGCTTCATCCGCTCCGAAGTATGCATCAAGTATCCTGGCCGCGATAGGGCCTGCAACCTCGCCGCCGTGCAGGGTGACCCGCTCCGCCACAACCGCGAACGCAACCCGCGGCCGCTCCCAGGGAGCGAATCCCACCAGCCACCCGTTGTTGAGCTCGGGCCCAAGTTCCGCCGTCCCTGTCTTTGCAGCGACGCGATGCTTTCGCAAAGCGTCCTGGCGGGCCGTGCCGTGCGCGCCGAAGACAACCCGCCTCATACCCTCGCGCACTGTCCTAAGAGTCTCCGCAGATACCGGCAGCCTGCGCGCAACATAGTCCTCTCCCGGCTCCGCCACAAGGTGGGGGCGAAACAGCTTCCCGCCATTGGCGATTGCAGCCACGAACCGCGCCATCTGAAGCGGGGTCGCAAGCACGTTGCCCTGTCCTATCGCCATGTTGCGCGTGTCTCCCGGGACCCAGGCCCTCTCATTTTCAAAAAGCGCAAGTCTCTCTTCTTCCTGCCCAATCATTTTTTTCAGCTCAGCCACACGAGCCCGGAGCGACTCGATGTGTCCGGGCTGCGCCCCATCTTCTTGGCCCTCACTCTCTGAGAGGCGCTCTATATCCTTTATCTCTTCAAGAACATAATCCAGTTCTGACCGAAGCCTGCGCAGTTTCCTCCTGCTGGAGAAAACACGCGACTTCTTCCAGTCGGGGCTTGGTATGAGCGCGGCCGCCTCGCCCGGGATGTCAATCCCCGTCCTCTCGCCAAACCCGAGAATATGGGCCCATTTCCGCAGTTTCTCCTGGCCAAGCCCCTCCCCGACGGCGTAGAAGTACACATTGCACGAGCCTTCAATCGCCCTGAGCAGATTGATAGAGCCGTGCCCGCTCCTCTTCCAGCACCTGAATGAGCCCGGCGTCTTGTAGTAGCCCCGGCAGTAATGGCGGGTTTGGGGCGAAATCAGACCCTCTTCAAGCGCGGCGATTGTGGTTACCAGCTTGAACCCGGAGCCGGGCGTAAGCGGGCTCAAGGCCCGGTTTATAAGCGGGTACGGCTCCTCAAGATGTTTCTTGAAAGTCCGGCTGTCTTTCCTGAAAGCGTCCAGGTCGAAACCCGGTGAGGACGCAAGCGCCAGCACTCCGCCCGTCTTCACATCCAGGACCACCGCCGCGCCGGAAACACCCGCCTCGGCAAGCGCATCCTGCGCTGCGCGCTGGCACCCGGCATCAAGCGTGAGGCGGAGCCCCTCGCCCGGCTTCGGCGGTATTTCGCGCAGCACAACTGACTCCGGCTCTCGCGTATCGCGCTCAAGTAGCTGCGCACCTTTCTGGCCCCTAAGGCGGTCCTGGTAAGCACGCTCAAGCCCGGTTGCGCCTACCATGTCATCAATAAACACCGGGTTCCTGTCTATCTTTTCGAAATCCTCAAGCTCGTTGAACCCGCGTCTTATCGTCCGGCCCTCCCGGCGCAGCAGCCTGTATTCCTCGCCCGTCCGGCCCCGGAGGTAGCCCAGGACGTGGCATGCAAGGTCGCCGTGCGGATGCACCCGCCTGGCGCGCTCCGTTACAACAATTCCCGGGTATCGCCTGTACCGGACTTCAAGCTCCTCCACCTGCTCGCGGGTAATACCCTTTGCAAGAGGGTACGGAAGATAAGTTTCATAGCGCCGCTGATACGAGTTTGCTATTTTCGAAATGCCCTCCTCGACAGAACGCACCTCGCTTAGAGCATCCTCGTAAGAAATGCCAAGCAGCCCCGTTGCCCGCCGGAGAGTCTCTTCTTTGCGCAGGATCTGGCGCGTATCCACATCAAGTGAACAAACAGTTTCACCCTCAACCTCCGCCCTGCGTACTATCAGCGCGATGTATTTCTCCGGATACCTCTGCGCAAGGTGCTGCAACTGGCGTGCCGCCCGGGGCGTTATCTCCTCCAGAAACACCTCAACTTCTCCGCCCGCTGAAATCACGCTTTCGAGCCGCCTGTTGAACTCCTCCCCGGAAATGCCGGTGACGCGGCAGACAAGCATCCTTACCACGACAAGCGGGTCGAGCTCAGGCAGGATAAACGCGGCATCGAATACCTGCGTATCCTTCGCAAGGACAACGCCGCTGCTGTCCCATATTGTGCCCCGGGGCCCGCTGTGAATCTCAACCCTGCATCGCTTGCGCTCGACAATATCTTCGTAGTACTCGTGGTTGACGACCTGCATGCAGGCGAGCCGTCCCGCCAGTACAAAGAAGGACAGGAGAATTGCAATAACAAGAAACAAAAGCCTGCCGTTATACACTTTTTCTATACCCTTTTCCTGCCACAGAGACACAGAGTCACGGAGATAAGAATTTTTTCTCTTGTTTCCGGACCGGAACTTCTTCTCTTGTTTTCTTCTTAACCAAGATTTGTCTTCCTCTGTGTCTCTGTGCCTCAGTGGCCAATCTTTCCCCCGGCGGCAAGAAGAAACTTAATTCTACCACTTAGCGCTTGATAAAGCAACCAACTCTTCACCCAAGCCCCGCCGCAACCGAAACTCCTTGCCCACACCACCTCTAACGTGTATAATTACAGCAGATACCACATGCAGCACAGACTGATGATTGAAACAAGAGGATGGCGATGTTCCACTTTGTGTGGGCACAACTTAATGCGTGTCCCCGGATTTCCTCAACAGCCCCGTCTCAAAAATAATTTTTAAGATTGACTTCGGCGCGGGAAGCGTGTATATTATTCGCGGTTTTGGGATGTCCGCGATCGATTCTGCTCGTGACACATTGTCTTCGTGCGCAATCCTGGTTCAAGACTCCCATTTGGTCTTTTTGTCCCTGTTTTTGGAAGAGGTGTTTTTTGAACATCTACGTAGGCAATATGTCGTTTGACACTACCGAAGACGAACTTCGGCAGGAGTTTGAAAAGTACGGAGAAGTTGCCTCCGTCAGACTCATCACAGACCGCGAGACAGGCCGCAAGCGAGGCTTCGGCTTTGTCGAAATGCCAAACGATGACGAGGCCAAGCAGGCTATCGAAGCTGTTAACGGCATGGACCTCGGCGGACGAGAGCTGAAAGTCAACGAAGCCAAGCCGAAAAGCTACGGCGGCGGTGGCGGTGGAAGAGGCGGCGGCGGCGGCGGAAGAGGCGGCGGCGGTGGTCGACGCGACAGGTGGTAAGACAAACTACGCCTGAAAATACTTCCTGCTAAGCAACATTCGGAACCTGCATAAATCCTCATGGGAATATGACAGCGCGAAGATACTCTGTCACGACATCGGAGGCCGAGGCGGCCCGGGTCAAATCACCTGCGTATAGATTGTCAGAA
>CAYWBA010000175.1:0-7005 GCA_964455955.1 uncultured Planctomycetota bacterium
AGCCACGCTGAACCACGCAAATGTAACCCGACCCCCCGCGAAATCTGTAAACAGGTGCACCTGTTTTGAATTGCCTGCTATTGTAAGTCCTTATGTCAAAAGCAGGTTGCGACATCAACGCACCGCTCATCCTATTTACAGACGAGTTTACAGATTACAGACAGCTCTCAGGGCTGCGGGCCGGCTGGTTTTGGCGAATGTATTTGCGTTCGGCCGGTTGCAGACATATAATTCGCACTTTTGCGGAGGCGTTATGTTTCTGGATAAGGCGAGGATATTTGTCAAAGGCGGCAGGGGCGGAGACGGGTGCGTCTCGTTCCGGCGCGAGAAGTTCGTGCCGCGCGGCGGGCCTGACGGAGGCGACGGGGGGGATGGCGGCTCGGTGTACATGCTTGCCGATTCCCGGCTCGCCACGCTTGCCGACATTGCCGGCCAGGTGCACTACGTGGCTTCTAACGGCAGGCCCGGAATGGGGGCGCTCAAACACGGCAAAAGCGGCCGGGATGTGGTGGTTCCCGTCCCTGCGGGAACGATAGTCCGCAGGGAAGGGGAAGAACAGGTGTACTCGGAACTTCTTGAGAACGGGCAGAAAGTGCTGCTCGCATCAGGCGGCAAGGGCGGACGTGGCAACAAGCATTTCGCAACCGCCACCCGGCAGGCCCCACGTCACAGCGAGGAAGGAGAACCGGGCGAAGAGTTCTGGCTCAACCTCGAACTGAAACTGATTGCGGACATCGGTCTTGTGGGCCTGCCGAACGCGGGCAAATCAACGCTTCTTGCACGCATAAGTGATGCAACCCCCAAGATTGCGGACTATCCTTTCACGACGCTCGTGCCCATGCTTGGCGTTGTCAGTTTGAGCGACTTCCGCACAATGGTAGCCGCAGACCTTCCCGGCCTTATCGAGGGCGCGCATGAAGGCACGGGCCTCGGGGATGAGTTCCTGCGGCACGTCGAGCGGACCCGCGTGCTTGTTCACGTGGTGGACATCCACCCGCTCGGCGGGCCTGACCCGCCTGATGCTTACAAGACCATCCGCGAAGAAATCAGGCAGTACTCGGCCGGCCTGGCTGCCAAACAGGAGCTTGTGGCGCTGAACAAGACAGACCTCGTCCCCGAGGAAGAGGCACGCAAAGCAGCCGGGAAGATGCCGGGCAGGGTATTCCTGATTTCGGCAGTGACTGGCAAAGGAGTGAGGGAACTGCTTGAGGCCGCCTATTCCCTGGTCGCCAGTCTTCGGGAGAAGGGGCAGGGATAGATGAAGCAGATACGGAAATTCTACCTGACCGAGTTTTTGAAGACCCAGCGATACTTCATTCCCGTTATGATACTGTTCCTGCAGTTTCACAAGCTTTCGTACACTGAGATATTCGTCCTCTATGCAATTCAGTCTGCCGTAGTGTTCCTGCTGGAGATACCCAGCGGGGTTGTCGCAGACCAGTTCGGCAAGAAGGCTTCGCTGATATTTTCCAGGTTTTGCCTGCTTCCCGCATTCGTGACCTTTGCGGTCGCGGACAGTTTCTGGCTGTTTCTAATAGCGATGGTGTTCATGGGAATAAACAAGGCGTTCAAGTCCGGCACTCACAAGGCCTATATGTTTGATTACGTTGAGCAGAGCGGGACGAGGATATTGTTCACTGAAGTTATTGGAAAGGGCAAGTTCTGGGCGCGAATCGGCGAGGCTCTCGCCTGTGCGGCAGGCGGGGTGATAGCGCAGAAGTACGGGTACAGCATGGTCTTTGTGTTTGCGCTGGGGCCGGCGCTTGTCAACTGCGTCAATGTGCTGACCTACGATAAGATTGAAGAGAAACACAAGGTATCGAAGTTTCATTTGAGGTCGCACTTCGGGCATATTATCGAGTCTCTCAGGCAAATCAGGGGCAGGAAGACAGTCTACCGGATAATTGTGAACTCGGCTGTTTTCGCATTTTGCCTGGAGGCTTCCGAGATATTCTTCCAGCCATACATGAAGCAGGTGGAGATACCTGTCGCATTCTTCGGGTATATCTATATGGCGGTATTTGTCGCCACAGCCTTCGGTTCAAGATACGCCTACCTGTTCGAAAAGAAATTCACCAGGGCAGGCATTGCGAACTTCATCGGATGGGCAGCAGCCATACCGATTATAATTCTGGGATTCAAATTCATCTCGGCTGCAGGCGTGTTGCTGTTCCTGGCTATCATATACATGCGAAACGTGAGAAGGCTGCCCATGATTACAGAGCTCAACCGGCACATCTCATCAAGCAACAGGGCAACGATACTATCCATCGATGCCCTGTTCAGGGCGTTGCTGGCGCTCGCGTTCCTGCCGGTTGTCGGATATATTTCAGATGCTTATTCAGCGCACAGCGCGCTGCTGGTCCTTGGATGTGTGGTGGTAATAAACCAGGCGCTCCTTTTCATTCCGGGTTCTACGGATGAGGGGGAAAAGGCTGTCGAAGAGGGGAAAACGTGATTTCAGAGCGGTTCAATTCAGCCGCGGAACTTGCCCACGCAGAGGCAGGCGTTATGTCCGCCGAAACCAAACGAGTTGGACAGGGCTGCATTGACTTCCACCTCGCGTGCCTCGTTGGGGACGTAGTCGAGGTCGCAGTCGGGGTCAGGCGTTTCATAATTGGCTGTGGGGTGGACAGTATTGTTCTTGACTGCAAGGATTGTCGCAATGAGTTCAACAGCCGCAGCGCCGCCAAGGAGGTGTCCTACCATGCTCTTTGTAGAGCTTACGGGGATTTTGTAGGCGTAATCTCCAAAAGCACTCTTTATCGCAACTGTCTCCGAACGGTCGTTAAGCAGCGTGCTGGTCCCGTGCGCGTTAATGTAATCTATATTTTCAAGGGCAAGGCCGGCATCTTCAACTGCGAACTCCATCGCCTTGGCAGCACAGGCCCCATCCTCGAGTGGTGCGGTAATGTGGTGAGCGTCGCCCGACTGGCCGATGCCCAGGATTTCAGCATGAATACTGGCGCCTCGCTTCCTGGCGTGTTCCAGTTCTTCAAACACAACAACTCCGCAGCCTTCACCGAGGACGAAGCCGTCACGGTCCTTGTCAAAGGGCCGCGAGGCCTTTTCGGGCTCTTCGTTACGGGTGGAAAGAGCCTTCAAGGCGCAAAAACCGCCGAGCCCCAGGGGCGTAATCGCGGCCTCGGACCCTCCGGTGACCACCAGGTCGGCCTGGCCGGACTTTATCGCCAGGACCGCGCAGACCATCGCGTGATTGGAGGAAGCGCAGGCAGATGCGGTGGCGAAGTTCGGGCCCTTCAGCCCGAATCGCATCGAAACGTGAGCGGCGCAGGAGTTCATCATTAGCTTGGGGATGAAGAAAGGCGAAATCCTGCCCGGGCCGCGGTCCAACAGAATCCTGGCGGTTTTCTCTATCTCTTGGAAGCCGCCAATGCCGGAGCCCATTATTACGCCGTAGCGGTAGGGATTCTTCATCGAGTCGGCAAAGCCCGAGTCCTCAACAGCACTGGCGGCGGCAGCGACGGCGAACTGCGAGAACCTGTCCATTTTTCGCGCGTCTCTGCGGTCAATCCATTGCTCGGGTTCGAAATCCGTTATCTCGCCGGCAATCCTGGATGTAAACTCCGCCGGGTCAAGAGAGGTGATTTTCTTAATACCGCTCTTCCCCTCACAAAGGTTTCCCCAGAACTCTTCGACAGTTTGCCCGAGAGGGGTTATAAGGCCGATACCGGTTACTGCTACACGTCGTTCCATAACACTACCTCAGCCCGCTCGTGTTTGCCCTGCTTTCAGGCAGGCTGTTTTGCTCAGAGACCTACGAGTGCCCTTCCACATACTTAATCGCATCGCCGATTGTCTGAATCTTCTCCGCTTCCTCGTCAGGTATTGAAATCCCGAATCTGTCTTCCAGCTCCATTACAAGCTCAACCAGGTCGAGCGAATCCGCGCTAAGGTCATTGACAAACGAGGTTTCTTCTTTGAGCTTGTCTTTGGCTACGTTAAGCTGCTTGCAGACGACTTCCATAACCTTGTCACCAATTTCAGACATTTCTGTCCTCCCCAGTAAGTGTCCAGAAAACTATTAAGCTCCCATGCCACCGGATACCACCAAAGCATGTCCGGTGATGTAATCGGCAAGTGAACTGCACAGAAACAGCACCGCGCTGGCGACATCCGCCGGACTGCCCATCCTGCCCAAGGGTATCCCTGCTAATATGTCTTTCTTAACATCCTCCGGCAAGACTCTGGTCATCTCGGTTTCTATAAACCCGGGTGCGACCGCGTTTACGTTTATTCCTCTCGATGCCAGCTCCTGCGCGGCAGTCTTTGTAAGTGAAATCACCCCCCCCTTGGAGGCGGCGTAGTTGGCCTGGCCGGCGTTGCCGGTGATGCCGACTATCGAGGCGATATTTACCACCTTTCCAGAGCGCTGCTTCATCATGGGCCGCGCGACAGCCCTGATGAAGTTAAACACTCCCTTGAGGTTAACAGTTAGCACAGCGTCCCAATCCTCGTCGTTCATGCGCACAAGCAGGTTATCGCGGGTAATTCCCGCGTTATTCACCAGAATGTCAATCTTACCGAACTCACCAATCACAGCCTTAACGGTGTTGTTGACCTCGGCGGAATCTGCGACGTTACAGCCGTACGCAACAGCTTTTCTGCCAAGTTCCTTCACAAGGCCGGCTGTCTCCCGGGCAAGCTCGGGTTTAACATCCACAACAGCTATATCGGCGCCATGCCGGGCAAGCTGTAGTGCAATCTCGCGTCCAATGCCTCTTGCCGCCCCTGTAACGACAGCAACTTTGTCTGCAAGATTCACTTTCTTCTCCACCAGCCGCCTTACAGCGACTCAAAAGACTCCAGGCTCAACAGGCTTTTCACTTTCGCGTCCGGGTCAATTCGCCGCAGCAGCCCCGCGAGTACTTTTCCGGGACCAATCTCAAAGAAGTCGGTAACACCTTCGCCAAGCAGGAGCTGCATAGACTGGCTCCACCTTACAGGATTATTGACCTGCCGGACAAGATTCTGTTTTATTTCTTCAGGCGAATCGGCGAATCTCCCGGTCACGTTGCTTATGAACTTCACCTCCGGCTTGCGGATGTCGGCACTTTCGACAAAAGGCGCCAGCTTCCCGGCAGCGGGACTCATGTGCACTGAATGAAATGCGCCGGCGACTTTAAGGGGGATAACTCTCTTGGCGCCGGCTTCGTTGGCAAGCCTCGTCACTTCCTCAAGGGCTGCAGGCTCACCCGATACGGCGACCTGCTGCGGTGAGTTGTAGTTCCCGGCGCAGATGACGCCTTTCTCGGCAGCAGTGTTCACTATTTCCTCGACCTTCTCTATCTCCAGGCCGATAACCGAAACCATAGAGCCATCGGAAGCGTCGCAGGCTTCCTGCATGAAGCGTCCGCGCTTATCCACAAGTGAAAGCGCGTCCTCGAAAGAAAGCGAGCCCGCGAAGACAAGGGCAGCGTACTCGCCAAGGCTCAGGCCGCAGGTAGCGGCAGGCTCGGCCAGCTTGCCGCTGCGCCTGTATGCCTCAAGGGCTGCAACGCTTGTTGTAAGGATTGCAGGCTGTGAAATTTTTGTCTCAGTCAGGCTTTCAATCGGCCCCTCAAAGCATAGCCTGGCCAAGTCATAGCCGAGAATCTCGTTGGCCTTGCCGTATATTTCCCTCACGTAGTCATAGGCAACGTAGAGGCCGGAGCCCATGCCAACAAACTGCGCGCCCTGGCCCGGAAATATGTAAGCTGACCCTGCCACGTAAAAGTACTCCAAAGAAGCCTTCTTAGAACCGCACCAGCGAGGAGGCCCACGTCTTGCCCCCTCCGAAGGCAACAAGAATAATCAGGTCACCCTTTTGAATCTTTCCCATGCGTACAGCCTCGTCAAGCGCCATGGGCACGGAGGCGGCGGAAGTGTTGCCGCGGAGGTCAAGGTTCGCGTATATCTTGTCAATGCTCATGTTGAACCTGTTGGCGGCAGACTTGAGAATCCGCATGTTTACCTGATGTGGGATAATGTATTTGACATCATCCATCGTAATATTGTTTGTCTCAAGCTCGTGCGCAAGCATTTGGTTCATGCGAAGGACGGCGAACTTGAATATTTCCCTGCCCTTAAGATGCATATAGTGCTTGCGTTGCTCAATCGCCCCGTGTCCCTGGGGCATGGCAGAGCCGCCGGCAGGCAAGACCATCATCTCGGCATCAAGTTCGGAGTGCAGGTTCATGCTCAAGAACCCGCTGTCGTCGTCGCTGGGCACTATCACGGCCGCGCCTGCGCCATCTCCAAAAAGGATGCAGATGTTGCGGTCCTGATAGTCGGTAATTGTCGTGAGGGTTTCAGCGCCGAGAGCGAGCACGCAGTCGTACTGTCCCGTCTCCACAAACGCCTTTGCTATGCCGCAGGCGTAAACAAACCCGGAGCAGGCCGCCAGGAGGTCAAATGCGGCAACATGGCCGCACTTCAGGCTCTCCTGCAGGTAGCATGCGGTCGAAGGGAATATATTTTCGGGCGTAACTGTACCCACAATGATAGCCTGCACCTTCGAGGCGGGAATGTCAGCCATCTCGAGCGCACGCTCGGCTGCAACCTTGGCGAGCGATGCGGTAGATTCTCCCTGGCTGACCACGCGGCGCTCCCTGATACCGCAGCGGGTCATTATCCACTCGTCAGTTGTATCAATAATCCTCTCAAGGTCTGCATTGGTCAGTTTCTTTTCAGGCACGCAAGAACCTGTACCTGCTATCTTCGCCATTTTAGCCATTTTGATTTCCCGTGCCGTGTTACTCGGTATCCCTGTCAAAGAACCTGCCCAGATGCCACCATTGCAGGCCCAGAGCTTTTATTTCCTCGACTATTTTTTCATTGACTTTCTTTTGGGCGACTTTCTGTGCCACCTTTATTGCATTGTAGATTGCATTTGCGTCAGAGCGGCCGTGGCATATTATACAAACTCCATCCACCCCCAGGAGCGGCGCGCCCCCGTATTCCGAGTAGTTGCCCAGCACGTTCTGTTTCGCGAAGAGCGCCTCT
>CAYWBA010000176.1:0-6827 GCA_964455955.1 uncultured Planctomycetota bacterium
CACGTCGTAGACATCGGGGAAAACAAAGGCGAAGCGGACATCCACCGCGGCGGGGTCTTTGCGGACCATGTTTGTCTCGCCGCCTACGTATCTGCTCGGCCTTTGTACCTGGCTGAGGAACTGTTCAATCATGGAGCACTTTCTCCAGCACGTGAGGCGCCCATGTTAGCAGCCGCGCGCCCCCAAGTCAACCCCATGCCCTTTGCAGATGTCAACTGCCCCTTGACTGGCAGGGTTTTTTCAGCTAACATCAGGTCTGAACTTCAGATTGGAGGTTGTAGATGAAAGGGCTCAGAGCAACTGCAATCGCCGTGTTTCTTCTTGTCGGCTCATGTGCAGGAGAGCCTGTCAAGGAGGAAAGGAGCAAACCACTTGTTATGCCTGCGACCTGGAGCATGGCTGATGTCCCCCGGGTAACCGGCCCCGGCAGGTTTGATAAGTTGCTTGTTCACCTGCAACATGGTTCGAAGCAGGACTGCAGCAAGATATTTGTGGCTTTTCAGGCTTACATGGATGTCTGTTTGCCGCTGGTGATTGAGCACCTTGAGGATATGGGAGAGTTCGGGGCTGCGAGCTTCCCCATTGTAAACCGCCAGGGCGCGCCGGTGAGGCAAGTCGAGATTCTGCCCAAAACCTACAACGTCGGCGCAGCGCTCGAGCTGTTGCTTATCAGCTATTTCTACAGGGATGCCCCGCGCACGACTTTCAACAAGGACAATC
Organism: uncultured Planctomycetota bacterium; assembly: GCA_964455955.1. Taxonomy (GTDB): domain Bacteria; phylum Planctomycetota; class SKW154; order SKW154; family DAOVDS01; genus CAYWBA01. The sequence continues at coordinate 721 of CAYWBA010000176.1, forward strand.
GCAAAGGCGCCAAACAGTTGTGGAAAAAGTGGTATGCCGAGCGTGCGAGATTGTTCCACTGGAATCAGCAGGGCTTTTACAGCGCCAGGTAGGCGAGTGAAAAATGGAAAATGAAGAACGGGCTCTTTAACCGCAGAGACGCAGAGGAACGCAAAGAAGTTGAAGGTTTAAGGTTGAAGGTTAAAGGTAAGAAAAGAAAAAAAGAGAGGATTTGTTCTCCGCGAGCTCTGCGACTCTCCGCGACTCTGCGGTGAGAAAGGCCCTTAGAATTGCAACTTTGAATTTTTCGCTTTGAACTTTTAACTTCTTAGCGCCGGCCTTTCCTCTGGGTTTTCAGCCAGGTCTCTATCTCAGACGCTCTCGGGTGGCTGGGAAACGTTCTCAGGAATTCTTCATAAGCGGCGACGGCTGCCTCTTCCATGCCTGCTTCAAAGTAGGCGTTGGCGCGGTTCAGATACGCCACGTCGAGGCCCGCATCAAGCTTGATTGCGTGAGTAAAGTCTTCAATCGCCGCATCGAACTTCTTCTGCTTCAAATAGGCCCAGCCCCGGTTGTTGTGTGCAAGGCCGCTCGCAGGGGCAAGTTCAACAGCTTTCTCATAAAGCCTGAATGCTTCCTCGGGTTTGTCCATCTTCTCAAGCAGGATACCCTTGTTGATAAGCGCGTTCCCGTAGTCTGGATACAGCAGCAGCGCCCTGTTAAAATCCTTCAGCGCTTCTTCATATTTGCCTGACACGTATCTCAGCCAGCCGCGGGAGTTGTACACCTCGTAGTAGCCCGGCCTGAGCCTTATCGCCTGCTCGTATTCGCGCAGAGCGTCTGTGTCCTTGCCAAGCTTCTCAAGCGCGATGCCGTATTCGTAGTGCGAGGATGCGTTTGAGCTGTCAGTCTGGAGCGCCTTTTTGAAAAACTCACACGCTCTTCCAGTCTCCTTTGCGCGCATAAGCCCCTTTGCGTAAAAAGTGTAAAGGCTTGAGAGGTCTGATAGAATTGCCGCTTTTTGTGCCTTGCCGGGGCCAAGTGAAAGCGCACTGGTGAGGTCCCTTATCGCACCTTCGGTATCGCCTCCTTCGGTGAACTTTTCGCGCGCGCTGCGGTGGAGCAGCTCAACCTCGGCCGCCACCGCCTCCGCTCCTGCAACCTGCCGCGCCCCGGTTTGCGCCACATCCAAGCCCCCCGCAGGGGCAATGTATTCGCTGATTACCCTGATGCCTGTGGCTGAGCTGTCCCCGGGAAGAGTGCATCCTGCACAGGCAGCTATCCCGACCGCAACGACAAATATGGTTTTCATCTCGTTTTCCTCTGACTTACCTGCTACCTTGCCTGCGTTAGTCTAACTGTCCAGACGCTTGCAGTCAAGGAGGCGAATGGAAAATGAAGAATGCAACTTTGAATTTTTCGCTTTGAACTTTTAACTTCTTTGTTAGTTTGCGCAGTAGCGCATATAATCAATACGGCAGTATCGGGATTGGACTGCAAACAGGATTATTGGGATGAAGAAGGCAATAGCCAATAGGCATCAGGCAATAGGGGGAATCCTCCTCTGGCTATTGGCTACTTGGCTATTGGCCGTTTTGCTTTGTAGTTGCAACGCAGGCTCGCAGGAGGAGTCAGCCCGGCAAGCATCCGGGCAGGCACCGGCTGAGGATATTGTTGAGGCGGTAAAAAAGAAAAAGCTGAACCTCAAGGCCGAAGGTGACAGCGGGAATATACTGACTCTTGAAATAACCTCATCCTACTACGAGCCGACCCTTGTAACCCTTGCGGTAGCGTGTATTGCACGAAGCCCTGAGATGAGAGCTTGCCACGACAAGCTGATTGTTGAAAGCCCCACCTACAAGCTGCGGCCCGGCCAGAAGTTTTGCTCAACGGTGCGAACCTACAGCACATCATTCTCGCCGCGGGTGCCTGAGGGAGAAAAGGTTCTGTTTTCTCTTGAAAAGCTCAAGGCCGGTACCCCGCTTGCGCTCTTTGCAGCCTACCTGATTGACAACCCGGGCGAACCCCGGATGCGGGCGGCCGTCGCGGTATGGGCGGTGGCGGACAAGATGCCTTTTTCAGAACTGCGTGCATTGCGTGAGGCGAAAACCGGCAAGCCCTACGTGACCGGGCGCGACTACCTCGAGGCGCTGGAGCTCCTTCAAAGTGCCGGCCTGAGCGTCAAGGGTCGGCAGTTCAGTCTTGCCACCGAGGACATAATCCTGAAAGAAAAAGAACTGCTTGAGAAAGGCACCCGCAAAGAGCGGCTTGAGGCGGTGGAATCGCTGGCGTGGTTTTTCAAAAAGCCCGAAGCTGCCAGGCTGCTTGCAGAAACTCTGAAGAAAGACGCAGAACCCGTACTGAGGGCGCAGGCTGCCAAAGGCCTGGGCCGGTGCGGCCTCCAGACTTTCGGCAGCATGCTTCTTGAGACGATAGAGAAAGATACTTCAAAAGCGGTGCGCAGGGCCGCGGCCTTTGCGCTCGTCGAGCTGGGCGACATGAACGGCGTTCCGCTTGCCATAATGTTCCTTACTGACAAGGACACAGACGCTGCCGACGCCGCGCCCGTAATGGAGAGGCTCAGGGGACTTACCGGCAGGCACGCACCTGACTGGGGACCGGAAGACTGGAATGCCTGGTGGCATAGCAGAAGCTGGCTCTGGCTTGCCAAAAAGGGAGGCGATGTGCCCAGGGTTCGCAATGCCATGGAAGTGCAGCGGAAGTTCGACCCCGGAGGTGCCGGCCAGGATGCCTCAGACATTGCATCTCTTGACACCGAGGACTTGATTAAGTTCCTGCGGGAACTGCAGACTCTCCAAGGGCGCAGCAAGCTGAGTGACCCGCTCGTCTTCGAGAAAGTCTTGGCGGCAGGCATGGCTCACAAGGGCCCCGGTGTCGCTCTTAATGTGACCTGGATACTGGCCGGCACAAAGGAACCCAAGCGCGTGGAAGAGGCGAAAAAGGTCCTGCTTGCCATGCTTTCAAGCGAGGAGAACCGGCCTGCACACCGCGACATAATCAAGCTGCTTGGCCAATGGAAAGTTAAGGAAGCTCTCGAACCCCTGCTTGCACTGGTCGAAGACAGGCGGTGCGGGCCAGATGCTGCAGAAGCACTTCAAGCAATAACGGCAAGCAAGAAGCCCTACACCAGGCGCGCTGAGTGGGAGCGCATGCTCTCAGCCCGAGGCGGGGGGGCGAAAAGCGATTTCCTGAAAAGGCTCGCAGAGACCGATGATAAGCTCACCAAGGCTCTCAGCGACCTTGCCTCTCCCAAATACAAGAATTTGCGCTGCGACCCCGACATTTTCGAAGCCCTGCTCAAAGCTGCGCCCAACGTTCGCAAATGGGGACAGGCGACCGCCTATGCCCAGATTCTTTGCGCCAACAAGAAGGACCCGCGCTCCCAGAAAGTTCTCATGAAGATGGTGCGAGCACTCTCAAAGCCCCGGGCCCAGAAATCCCTTATCCACGCGCTTGCCGAGCACTTCCCAAACGGCGACTCAATCGGCTTGCTCCTCGACCTTCTCGATGGCAGTCACCCTCAGACAAAGTCTGCCGCGCTGGAGGCGCTTTACAAAATCACAGGCGCGGTTGCCCCAAAGCGCCTCAGGACAAAGAGCGACTGGCTGGAATATTTCTCCAAGCACCCCGCGAAGCGCTGGGGCAGGTAGGGCCGAAAACCCCTCCAGACTGTTTCTGAAATTTGGCCAAGCTGCTTGACAAGCTCGCAATCCGCCGGTATTATTATACGCCGTTGCGGAAGTGGCGGAATTGGCAGACGCGCTAGGTTGAGGGCCTAGTGACCTTCGCGGTCATGGGGGTTCAAGTCCCCCCTTCCGCATTCTTGTTTTTTAGCTGTCTTGTGCCGAACTCCCGGTTTTTCCTTGACGAAGAAAGCGCGGTTCCTTAAAATATTGTGAATAATTTAACGAATCTTCTCGGTTTCACAACGGTTCGGAGGGAGGAGACAATATGAGGAAGTTGCTCGTGGCCGTCATACCTGTGGCAGTTACGTTAATCGCTGTGGCGCTCGTGACCTACATGCAGCCTGAGGCCGGGGCACAGGAGGAAAAGCCTCTGGATTGCACCTCTTTCTTCCAGAAGAGCCTGCACGCAACCGGCGAGGGCATGAGGTACTGGTACGAGAAAGAAGACGGTTTCATGCAGGTGATGGGCATCCCTTACAAAGACCTCGACTGCAAGAGCTGCCACGTCAAGTCCTGCGACAAGTGCCACACCGAGAAAAAAGACGGCAAGTGCACCTTCTCGGTCGAAAAGAGCAAGAAAAAAGAAACCTGCCTCGCATGCCACGTCCGCGCCAAGAAAGCCGCCGCACTCGACAAAGCCGCCGGCATCCAGGATGTCCACTTCTCCAAAGGCATGGTCTGCTCTGACTGCCACTCGGCGGAAGATGTCCACGGCGATGGCAAACAGTACCACTCCATGCGCGACCCCGGCGCGGTCAAAGTCTCCTGCGTCTCCGGTGAATGCCACAAAAATCTTGACAAAACTATAAGACCCCACAAAGTCCACAGAAAAGGCAATATCGGCTGCACCGCCTGCCATGTCTCCTCGACAGTCACCTGCCTCAACTGCCACTTCGACAAGTTCCTCGAAACTGGCAAGCGCCCGGGTAACTTCATCGCCGCCAAAAGCTGGACACTGCTTGTCAACTACGAGGGCAAGGTCGTGACCGGAAACGCACAGACCCTGGTCGGCAAAGGCAAAAAGTTCGTGACCTACGTGCCATACTTCACCCACTCGGTCGTCAAGGAAGGCAGAAAATGCACCGACTGCCACGGAACTGACGCCGCCATCAAGATGGCCAAGGGCGAAAAGGTCGAGATGGCCACGTTCGCAAACGGTAAAGTCACCCACCACAAGGGCGTCGTGCCGCTTATACCGGAACTCCTGGTCTGGCCGTGGCTTGACAAGGACAAGGACGGCAACTGGATAGAGATGAAAGGCGGCGGAGAGCCACTCATCCAGAACGCCTGCTACGCCGAGCCGATTACGCCAAAACAGCTCAAAAAGCTCAAAACCAAATTCAAGAAGTAGCAGCAACAAGCTGCCGCTGATAGTTACAGGAGGGGGTAAAACGCCCCCTCTTCTTTCTTCCTGACCTGCGCGCAGAACCCCTCACGAGACAATAAACATCTTGCGAAACGCCTCGCTTTAAGCTATAAAATGCAGGTCGAAACACCGTGACAGACACCTGGAGGAGGCAGCGATGAAAGTGGTAACAATTCTCGGCAGCCCGCGCAAAAACGGCAATACCGCAAAGGTCCTCGGATGGATTGAAGAACAACTCGCCGCAGGCGGACATGACGTTGACCGCGTAAACCTCTGCGACCATCACGTAGAAGATTGCAACGCCTGCCGCGCATGCCAGACAGAAGAGGATTTCTCCGGCTGCATCCTCGAAGAAGACGACGGAAACTCAATTATGAACCGCATGGTCGCCGCGGACTCAATTGTCTTTGCAACCCCGCTGTACTGCTGGAGCTTCCCCGCACCACTCAAAGCTCTTTTTGACCGCGGCATAAGCCTCGTGCACCGGGCCGGCCCTGACAGCTACCGCTCCGTGCTCGACGGGAAGCGCACCGCGCTCCTGGTCACCTGCGGCGGCCCCATCGAGGGTAACGCCGACCTCATAGGCACTATCTTCGACAGAATTTGCAACTTCACCAGGATGAAAAAGACCGGCGAGTTCATCGTGCCTCACTGCACCGAGCCCGGCAGCATAGCCGGCGATGTGAAGGAAAAAGCCAAAAACCTCGCATCCGCCCTTGTCGCGCAATAGAAAATACTGGAAAGTTACTCTCGCACACTTGCACCTGCCCCGAGAATTAAAACTGTTTACCTATCTTTCATAACTATATAACCCTTAAATCCGGGGACACCCATAACCGCCGCATGTCAAGAGCGGGGGGGTGTAGAATCACCCGCGCCGTGATAATCCCAAAGCCGCGGCGTTCAAACCCCCTTGGCACCGCTTGCGGGCGACTTGCGGGGAAGATGAAGTTGCACAGCTATGTCATTGTAAAAGGTGACAGGACAGGTTGTACCTGCACGGATGTTTAGCCGGGTCGCCTGCGACCCGGATGGGTTTAACAATTATCCCCACC
>CAYWBA010000177.1:0-6812 GCA_964455955.1 uncultured Planctomycetota bacterium
CCAGCATTCCCGCGTCAGGACTGAATGCGGCCGAAAAGATAAAGCCTTTCTGACCGGAGAGGGTGCGCAGTTCTTCACCTGTCTGCGGATTCCATACCTGGATGGTATTATGGCATCCAGCTACAAGTACCTTGCTGTCCGGGCTGAACACGACTGACAGTGCCTGGCCCTCCTGCGCCTTAAGTGTGCGAAGACACTCACCGGTCTGCGGGGCCCATATTCGGACAGTCTTGTCCTCACTTGCCGAGGCGAGCATTTTGCCGTCCGGGCTGAACGTGACTGACCATACCCAGTCCTTGTGCTTCTTGAGAGTATGGATGCATTTGCCTTCCTGGATGTCCCAGAGGCGCACAGAATGGTCTTCCATGCCTGCGGATGCCAACAGTTTCCCGTCCGGGCTGAACGCGGCCGAGGTCACGATACCCTTGTGTCCTTTAAGCGTCTTTGTGCTTTCGCCTGTCTGCGGGTCCCATATCTTTATTGTGCCATCGGCGCTCGCGCTGGCAAGCGCCTTCCCGTCCGGGCTGAACCTGACTGACATTACGGGCTCTTTGTGCGCCTCGATGGACTTCACGAGTTCGCCCGACTCCGGGTTCCAGATTCGCACTGTCTTGTCGTCACTTGCGGACGCCAGGAGCTTCCCGTCGGGGCTGAACGCTACAGACCTGACAGTACCGGCGTGCCCGTCGAGTGTATGCACGCACTTGCCTGAGCTGGGGTTCCATATCCGTACCGTTTTATCCTTGCCTGCCGATGCGAGCAAGCTGCCATCAGGACTGAACGCGACCGAGTGGACAGACCCTTTATGGCCTTCGAGTGTGCGCAGTTTCTCGTAGTACTGCCACGGCTTCAGGTACGGGCCGAGTATGTTCTCGAGGCTGCGCCGGACGCTGTCGCTTTCTGTCCCTTCCATGCGTTTCTGAAGGTGCCTGAGAGCCGCGGCCTGCTTGGCGCCTGCTTCTGCGAGTATCTTGCGCAGTTTCTCTGTCGTCTTGTCTACTTCCCTGTAATCCTTGCTTTCCATCTTTACAAGCAGCCTCTCCATCTCCAGCCTGAGCACGGGGTCGAGCGGTTCGGGCCCCGGTTTTGGGGCCGGGGGCGTTTCCTGCGCCTCTGCAGCGCCAAGTAAAATCCCTGCAATAACGATAAGCATAACGGGAATAAACTTGCACATGGCTAATCCCTCACAAACATCTGCGACTGGGCCTCATTTCCCCTGCTCGGCGCTTGGCTCAAGTTGAAGCGTCTTCTCCCAGGTTTTCTGATCCGGGACTGCGAGCTCGAATCTGGCTTCCTTGTACCCGGGTGCTTCCACCTTAACCACTATCTCGCCGGGAGGCATGGCGCAACATATCCTGCCCTCAGAACCCCTCTGCTCATGGTGGACCGTGCTTTCGCTGGCTGCTTCGTCATGTGGCTTACACCAATGCACGGTGAAAGTCTTCACTGGCTGGAGCGTACCAACCTCGACAACCTTGAACGTTACGTATACCTCGCGCTGCAAGACAAAGTCAACATTCTGGGCCGGGAGGGCAACATCTTCTTTTTCCACAGATTCGTATCCCTCGGCCCAAGCACGGATATTTACCTTGTTTACCTCCAGGTTCTTGAACTTGAAAAACCCGTTTTCGTCAGTATCCCCCATTCTGATATCCTCAGTATGCCACATTCTAATATCCTCAGAGTGGAAATCTTCATCTTCCTTGCTGATAGAAATCCGTGCGTCTTTTATTGGTTCTCCTGCTTTATTACGAACTGTGCCTGTAATCCAGAACTCGGTTTTCTTTTCGAGTTCAAGGGCCAAGTCCACGTTTTTAAGCACATCGCCTGCTTTCACATTCAAGACCAATATGCCCTCCTTGTGGCCTTGGCTGCGGTCCGAGGCGAAGGCCCGCCTCTCGCCCGGCAGGACAGCGGCCAGTTTGTACTCGCCCTTGCTGTTGGTGATGGTGCTGTAGCCATAAGACCAGACAGAGGCTCCGGCTATCGGAGAGCCATTTTCGTCAAGTACTTTACCAGATATCGAGGCCAAATCGGCAAGCGCAAACGGCAGTATCAGCACAATCCCGCTCTTCTGCTCTTTCTCCAAGAGTTCGACCTCGACCACGTTCGTGTTCCTAACATTCATATCCGACAGCACGTCAAGCAAACCAAAATAGTCAGCAGCTAACAACCATTTGCCATTGGCAATCCTGCCTTTGAAAGAACCATAGTCATCTGTCCTTGCGATTAAATAACTCTGAACAATCCCTCTCTTCTTCTTAGCTTCGTCAGGGGAAGTTGCGATAACTTCTGCGTAGGCGACAGGCTTTCCAGAAGAGTCGTGCACTGTGCCTGAGACAGTGCAATCGCCTGATTTCGGTCGGTAGTAGACACTGTGGCCTATTGCGTTCCTGGGCATGGTGAATGTCATGCCATCTGGAGCCGGAAGGGTTACCATCTCATCCTTGTCGCCGCCCTTTTCCTTCTTTCCTGCGGTGGTTGCTTTCGGTTTGGCATCCTTTCCTGCCTCAGGGCCTTTCCTGGAGGGTGCAGGCGGTGCTGTCCCGGCGCTGTCTTCGCCTCCCGATGGAGCGATGCCGGGCATTTCTCCATCCCTGGCTTTCGCGCCGGCTGATGTCTTGCATTCCTCAGCATCAGCCCGGTCATTCTTTTCTGCCTGCGGTACGGCTTCTCCGTGGAGCAGCAGGTAGATGCAAATGCCCAGCAGGGCGAGTACAAGCACTACAGGGATGGCAATTTTCGATTTGCCTGTCATAACTCCTCTCCCAGCGATTTTCGCAGCCGCAGGGGCCGGTGCAAGGCTGGCCGGTTTTGCCCTGTAATAATTATAAGCAGGAGCAGGCTAAACGGCAACAGAAAACGGGCGAAGGTTCCCTCCCGTGCTAATTCAAATTCTAAACCAAATATATGCTTGACTTTTGTTACGGCTGTGTATAAACTGGTTAACTGTACGGACAGATTTTGGAGGAGTATGGGTTAATGGCGAAGAAGATTTATGTTGGAAACCTGGCCTTCAGTTCCACCGAGGTAGAGCTCGAGGAACTCTTTGCGCAGCATGGTGCTGTTAGCTCGGTCAGCTTGATTTCAGACCGACAGACCGGGAGACCCCGGGGTTTCGGCTTTGTCGAGATGGAGTCTGACGACGAGGCTGATGCAGCCATCGAGGCTCTCGACGGCAAGGAATTCGGCGGGCGCAACCTGCGCGTGAATGAGGCAAGGGACCGCGGCCCTCGTCCGCAATAGCGTTCCTGGTAGCCCAGCCCGGCAGCACCTGCGAAAAAATTTATCCAAGCCTCTTTTCCGGCAACTTCGAGTAAGTTCCCGTCGAGAAGCAATGCCTGCCTTCATAAAGGCCGCCGCGATGGCATCCAGGCTGCATTTGTCCAGCTTCGGGGAGTTTTCATTGCCCCGGGCTGAGCCTTCTTGCCGCAGAAATTTCCGCTAACAAATCATGGCGCCGCCCTGTATCAGTATTAGTGAACAGGCAGTGTTGAATCAACCATATTGTTGGAGAGGACTCAAATGGCCAAGCGGCGTGCGCTACTCGTGCTGTGCCTTGTTGCACTTGTTCTGTTTCTATCTGCAGGGGATTCAGAGGCAAGGTTCTTTACAAACCCTGTTGACTGTTATGCCGTGCTCGTGGTGGCGGCAAATGACACGAACGCGACAATCCACAAAAACCTCGACCCCATCGATGTCAACGGCGCGGAAATCGCCCTCGCCCGCATCTACGCAGTCCTGAAGGACTCCGGCTACAAGGACTCCAACATAACCGTGCTCTACTGCAACGGCAGGCTGGAGCCCGACTGGTCCGAGAAGAAAAACGCCGGGCAGTTCGAGATGCTTAAAAAACATCACTTCAGCGTGGAGCGCAAAGCAGCCACCAAGGCAGGCATCTCCGGGGCTGTCGGCGAGGTAAAAAAGAAGCTGGACAACAATGACCAGTTCGTCTTCTGGATTATAGCCCACGGCTCTGCCATGGGGTCGCTTATGCTTGCACGCCATCAGATGTGGTCGAGCCGGGACATAGGCACCACCTTCTCCGGGCTGAAGTCGAACTCGAACTGGATTCTCATAGACTCCTGCTTCAGCGGCAGTATTCTCGACAGGGTGGATATAGACAACGCCGTGATACTCAGCGCCACCACTAACCGCACCCCCGGCTGGGTTGACAATCAGTTCTCAAACTGCGCCCGCTTCATTGAGTCCAAGGCGAACAAAGAGCTTGATGCCAACAAGGACGGGATTGTCGGCTGCCATGAAGCTTATGACGAAACCAAGAAGAAAGCGCAGGAGTATGACGTATTCCTGCGCGATTACGTGAAAACCAAGTACAACCCGCCAAGGCGTATTCCTCGCGGGATAATTGACAAGACAAGCATAATCCCGCAGATGGAGGTCGGGCCGGACTTTGTCAAAAGCGGCCTCGGGCCGGACGCGAAGGCCGACACCTCGGCCGTCGGCGAGAAGACCCGCACAAGGCCCAGACGCGACCCCGGCGAGATACTTATGAAAAGGGCCGGCCTGTATGAGAAAGGCAGGGAATACGTCTGCGCCATAGACCTCTACACGAAAGTCGCCGAGATGGGCAAAAAATCCAGGTTTTCGAAAAAAGCTGCCGAAGAGGCCGGGCGGCTGCTCTCGGACGAGAAAATCGCCGCCGCATACAAGGAGGCCAAGTTCCAGAAACAGCTTGACGACAATATCGCAATGGCGGAATCGCTTATCCTCGGCAGCCGCTATGACGAGGCGATAAAGCACTGTGAGAAAGTCATAGAGCTGGCCCCCGGCTCCAAACAGGCCAAACGGGCCAGAGAGCTTATCGAACAGATAGAAAAAACCAAAAAATCAGGCGGTTAGCCCACGCGCGCTACTCACTTGTGAACCGCGCTGCCTATACGGATTTCATTTAGTAACCGTCCATTAACCCGGTCATTGCGAGGGACGAAGTCCCGAAGCAATCTCAACCGCAGTGACAGGGACGAGATTGCTTCGCTTCGCTCGCAATGACAGAGTGTATCGGTGGTTATTAAGCGAGGTCATTATTACTTGTGACCCGCGCTGCCTGTATTGCATTATTGTGGTTTCTGTTTAGCCGGCGAGTTTACTCGCCGCGCTCACCGCCTCGTACCGTCATGCTTGCTAAAGACGTACTTATTGCACAATAATGCAATATAGATGACGGAACAATACCCCCCCACCTGTTTGTTGCAATAGGTGAGCGCTATTGGCTGGGTGTTGGAGGAAGACAGAGAAGTCATGGAAGTTGATTACAATAACTGTTGGGCTATAGAGTCTGTTAAAAACCTTTAGGCGCCCAGTTCAGTCCGGGGACCTGCTGTTTCCTGTTGTCTATCCATGGTGTCGTCTTTACGTAAAAGGGCTTTGTCCCGGACGCGATATTATCTGCTTTTTCAACAAACCATTTGCTGATTGTCTCAAGGCCTGCGTGAAATTCATAACCAAGGCCGAAAGACAGATTCTTTTTCTTCCCCGAGGTCAGTTCTACTGCAAGACTTTTGATTACTGTAACGCCTTTGCTGTGCTTGGTGTCCCGTTTGTTAACAGTCAGACTAAGGACTTTGTGCTTCTTGAGCAAAGCTTCCAGTTGTTTTATCTTATCTTTCGAAAGCTTCGTTTTGTAACGTCTTACTGTATAGGATGGAGTTTCATCGGGGGTGCTTGCCGTGTTGAACTTTCTGACCTGGACGTAAGCTCTTCTGCTCTTCTTGATAAAGACATCTATTTCTCTGCCCGGGGTGAGCTTGTGCAGCCGGAAAACAATCTTTTTGACTTTGAGTTGCTCCGGGTTCCCGTTTTTCTTGCCATTCTTGTCGTTTATGTCTTTGTTATCTTTCTTGTTTTTCTCATCTTTGTCTTCTTTTGGCGTTCCGGGCGTCTTTTGGCTTTTGTCTTCACTTTTTGCAGGTTCCTTGTCTTTCTCCGCTTTGTCACCTTTTCCGTATTTCTCATCTTTTTTGTCATCCGGCGTTGCAGGTGTATTCTGGTCCTTTTCTTTGCTCTTTGCGGGCGCTTTCTCTTCCCCCGCGGGTTTTACATCGCCGGGAAGCATATCCAGCGGTACATACTGGTTGGTTAAAGTCAACCCTCCAAGAGGTGCTCTCTCCTTTTCTCGTTCCTGCGAGAAAACCTGTCTTGCTGATAAGCAAACCGTAAAGCACAATACTATAATGACTCCAGCTTTCTTCATTCTTCTCCTCCTTAAACCGGCAATTTCAATCTTGTACAACTCTTTGGAAACGATTGTCCTCTTGACTCCTTTTAATAAATAGCCGCTCCAACTTGACGATTTGTGACAAGAAATCTTCGAATTCCTCAAATTAGTGTAAATCTGCTGGCAGTTCCTGCGGTTGAAGCCTGAATAGCGCGATACCGGGACGGGGAGTGGAAAGACAGAATCCCGTGGCTGGAAGGACTGGAGCGCGATATATTCAAACTTCAATCAGGTGAAAGAAAATAGGGAAATTACTTGTTTTCCTGGTATTTCCCGCAAGATGATGCCTGTTTTTACGTCTGTACTCTTAGAAGAAAACAGTGTTGCTGTCAGGTTGTCCGGGGTGGTTCCTAAGATGTTAAAATTTGCACTAACTCCATGCAGGGCAAGATGTTACGCTCAACCACACTCTCCGTCTCGACGCAACCTCCATATATAGCAAGAGGTTGCGTATTTTCCGAATTCACGCCAGAGTACACAAATGTAACTGAGACCCCCGCGAAATCTGTAAATAGATGCCGTAAGTCCTTGGTATGTAAGGAACTCTATTTACAGACGGGTTTCACAGCCGGTT
>CAYWBA010000178.1:0-6812 GCA_964455955.1 uncultured Planctomycetota bacterium
CTGGGAATGGGACGGCAGCACTTGGACGGATGTGTCGCCAGGAGGTATTGAGGGAACTGACTTCCCCGGCAAGCGGTATAATCATGCGATGTCTTATGATACGGCGCATGGCGTGGTTATGATGTTCGGGGGAAACGACTTTGATCCCGGCTACTATGGCGATACATGGGAGTGGGATGGCAGTGCCTGGACAAATGTATTGCCGGCTAACTCCCCTGGTGCACGGTTCGGTCATGCGATGGCTTACGATTCGGCCCGAGGCGTGGTTGTGCTTTTCGGAGGGTACCCGGGCAAGAGTGAGACTTGGAGATGGGATGGCAGTAACTGGGCAAATGTGTCCCCTGGAGGCACTGAGGGAGTTGACTTCCCGACCGGGCGGACCACTCACGCGATGGCTTACGATTCAGCCCGAGAGGTGGTTGTGCTATTTGGAGATTATTCTTCAGGCGTTAGCGATACCTGGGAATGGGATGGCAGTGCATGGACAAATGTATCGCCAGCAGGTACACCGGGAATTGACTTCCCTTGCGCACGAGGTAATCAGGCCATGGCTTACAATTCAGCCTACAACGTGGTTGTGCTGTTCGGAGGAAACGACGGAAGTAATAGTTACAATGACACTTGGGAATGGGATGGTTCTGCGTGGACGAAGGTATTTACATTCACTCAACCGAGTGCACGGCGCTACCATGCTATGACTTATGATTCTAACCGTGGAGTTGTTGTGCTGTTCGGAGGGTATGATGGCAGCCGCTGCAGCGACACTTGGGAATACTGATTTGCAGGGCTTTTGGGTTGAAACGGGGTGCGCGGGATTCTACAATATATCATAAGTGCGATGTGTTCCGGCAGAAGAAAGGATTGCTTTGTTCGAACGAGTACTGAAACGCTTGCGAGAGAAAATCCGAAATAACGAGTACGTAGTAACCCTGCATGCGGAAGAGGAAATGACTGACGACGGTTTATGCGTCTATGATGTAGAACGTTGTATTTTGACAGGCAAGGTGCTGGAGAGACAAAAGGACAGGGCAACCGGTGAACGGAAATATCGGGTCAGGGGCGAAGGGATAAGTACTAAGCAGATGGAAGTTCTTGTCAAGATAGGCCCAACCGGGAAACTTGTCTTTATAACCGCTTACGCGCTTTGACACGGGAGGCCAAGCAGTGCTTTGTGACATTTGCGGAAAAGATGGGGCCCGGATCCGAAAGGTCAGCAGAACATACGGCAAGGGGAAAAATCTATTGGTGATAGAAAACATACCCGTGGTGAGCTGTCCGCACTGCGGGGAGAGTTACTTCACTGCGGAGACACTGCACGAAATTGAACGCATCAAGCTGCACCGAAAAAGCCTCGCCGTTGAGCGCCCCGTGGAAGTGGTTAAATTTGCATGAGCATCACCTTGAATTACGACGGCAGTTACTATGACGACATCCGGGAATGCCGACACCTAAGAATACTGATTTGCAGGTGATGGTAGAATGCCGGTTTTTAGGGATTTTTTCAGGATTTCTGCTAACATTTCCGCTTTGAAAGCGTATATAAGTGTGGAAGATTTCTCACCGCGGAGACGCAGAGAACGCAGAGGAAGAAAAGAGAAGAAATCAATTAAGTTTTAAGAAAAGAAAGAAAAGAGATGGTTAAGACAAGAAAAGAAAAAAGAAAGGTCTTGTTCTCTGTGGCTCTGTGGCAAAATTGGGTTTGGTTAAGAAAGAAAAGGAAAGGTGGCGTGCCACTCTTGGCACCGCTTGCGAATGACTTGCGGCAGGAACAAAGTTGGTTAAGTTATGTCGTTGTGCATGGTGACAAAACAGGTCGTACCTGCTCTGCGCTCTCTGCGTCTCTGCGGTGAGAAAGGCCCTTGTTGAAAGTTGTTTTGAGGTGGTTTGTAAAGTGCCAGAATTTACAGTAACTTACTGTAGGACAAGATGTTACACACACCCACACTTCGCGTTTCGACGCAACCTGCTTACATAGCAAGAGGTTGCGTCCATCCCCAATTCACGCTATCCCACGCAAATGTAACGGAGACCCCCGCCGGATCTGTAAATAGATGTCGTAAGTCGTTGGTATATAAGGAACTCTATTTACAGACGGGTTTTGGCGCCGGTTGGCACGGTTGGGTGGGGTTAGAAAGTAGAAAGTGGATCAGTAGACCGCAGGAGAGCATGAGAACTATCTACTGTTCTACTGTTCTCGCTCAGAGCAGTAGAGCAGGAGACCGCAGGCGAGCAACGAGTTTTTTCTTTCTCCTGTTCACCTGTTCTACTGCTCACCTGCTCTGCGCTTCGCGCGTTCTCCTGCTCACCGGCCAGTGGCCGGCAACAAGGCACGCGGCCGAAGGCCGCAGGCCCCTGCCTGAATCTGTAAACAGGGGCGCATATTCTGAATTGCCTGCTATTGTAAGTCCTTATGTCAAAAGCAGGTTGCGACATCTACCCACCACACAAGCTATTTACAGACCTGTAAATTCGCATACTGGTAGGCAAAATCGTTTGAAAAGGACTTTACATCATGTTTTCTGAGATGTTAAAAGGGAAGAGTTGTATTGAACATGGAGGTTCAGATATGTCGAGAGCAATTTCAGTCGCGGCCGTTATTGTTTTGATACTCTGTTTGTGCATGCAGGCGGAGGCGCAGGATAAGGCCACACCGGGCCAGGTGACCAGGGTTACCTGCAAGGACGACTCCAGCCAGAGCTATGCCTGTTATGTGCCGAGCAAATACACCAAGGGCAAGAAGTGGCCGATTCTGTACTGCTTCAGCCCCGGCGGGAACGGGCAGTCGTTTACAACGCTGTTCAAGGATGTCTGCGAGCGGCGCGGCTGGATTGTTGTCGGCTCGAACAATGCGAAAAACGGGCCCAATGCCCCGATAATTGCCGCGACCAAGGCGATGTGGAAAGACACGCATGACAGGTTCTCGCTTTCTGATAAAAGATGCTACGCCGCCGGTTTCTCCGGCGGGTCGGGCATGGCGTTCGGGATGGCGGAGAGCTATCCCGACCATTTTGCAGGCGTGATGCCAATGGCGGTGGGCAGCAGTTGGGCTGACAGGACGCCGGAGCTGCCCAAGTACGTCTCTGTCTGCTTCATCATCGGCAGCAGCGATGCAGTTTCACACGTCGAGAAGCATGCCAAGGTACTTAAAGGCAAGGGGAACAAGGTCGAAATCAAGAAGTTTCCCGGCGGGCACACTCTGCCTCCCAAGGATGTGGCGGAAGCCGCGGTCGAGTGGCTTGTCAAGGTCGGGCCGAAGGGAAGCGGGTCAGGCGGCAAGTCCGGGAAGCCGACCGAGCTGGCTCTCAGGAGTGATGTTGCCAAGCGGCTGCAGGGCGCGGTGCGGAACGCGGGAAAAGGCAATCTCGGGAGCGCGCTTCGCTTTGCGCGGAAGGTGCTTGAAGACGAACGCGCCAAGGAAGATGAGAAGGCGGACGCGAAGTACATAAAGGAAGAGATTGAGAAGCACGTCGAGAATCTTTTCGCGCAAGCTGATGACTTGTTGAAAGGAAAGATGCCTTACGAGGCGAAGGAACTGCTCAAGGAGGTTCGCAAAGCGTTAACCGGGATGGACGAGGCGAAGAAGGCGGAGGAAAAGATAGCGGCGATAGATTCCAACGGGGAACTCAAGGATGAGCTTGCGGCAGGCAGGATTTTCGCCAAGGCTCTTAAGTACGAAGCGAAGGGCAAGGAGAAGCAGGCGCGCAAGTACTTTGAGCAGGTCATCAAGAAGTATCCCGAGACGGAGTACGCCAAACGGGCGAAGGAAAAGTTATGAACTCCATGCCGTGCAGGAGTATCTTTTTCTCAGAAGGTGACTTTTGGCGCTTCTCGCTGGGCTTCGTCTTCAAGCTCGAAGAACTCGCCCTTCTTGAAGCTGAACATGCTGGCGATAACGTTCGAGGGGAACATCTCGACCTTGTTATTGAGCACGAGAACGGTGTCGTTGTAATGCTGGCGCGCGTAGGAGATTTTGTTTTCGGTAGAGGTAAGCTCTTCATGCAGTGCCAGCATGTTCTGGTTGGCCTTCAGGTCGGGGTAGTTTTCTACAACGGCGAAGAGGGAGCGCAGGGTCTGGGAGAGGAAGTTCTCCGCTTTCGCCTGGTCAATCACCGCGCCGTCCGGGACGTTTATGGCCTGCTGGCGGGCCTTGGTTACATTCTCGAGCACTTCCTTTTCGTGCTTCATGTAGCCTTTTGCCGTTTCGACAAGGTTGGGAATGAGGTCGTAGCGGCGTTTGAGTTGCACGTCAATCTGCGCCCAGGAGTTCTTGACCCTGTTGCGCAGGCGGATGAGGGCGTTGTAAATACCCACAACGATACCTGCTACTATGACTACAACGACGCCGATGATTACAAGAGGAAGCCATATCTCCATGTCGTTTTCTCCCGCGATAAACCTTTCCGACTGAAATCGTGCGTAAAGTATACCAGGTCGCTGCAGAACAGGCAACCCTAATCTGAAGCGGAGGGATTTGCTTTTTGTCCTTTGAGCTGCTCTTGTTTCTTCTCAAGGATTTCCTTTATGCGCAGGAAGCCCATTACCTTGGATTCGTCTGCAGACCCCCTGTATAGCTTTATTGCCCGGTCGCATACATCTATTATCCTGTCACGCTCGTTTTTCTCTTCGTAAATCATGGTAAGCAGCTTGAACGGCGCGACTGGCTTGGGGCGGTCTTCCTTGTCCTGTATGTAGCTTCTGATTGTCTTCTCGCAGTGGTTGATGCAGGCGTCGTAGGCGTTATTCAGCACTTTGCGCTGCCGGTAGAAGTATTTCGCATACATAATATGGAGCATTTCCTTGTCGCGTTTCTTCATTACCACAGTGAGGCCCTTGATAAGCAGCCCTGTGGCAAGCTCGTCGAGGCCTTTGCGCATGAGCTTGTTTGCAGTTTTCCAGCAGTATGGCGCAAAGGAGGCTCTGAGCGTCGTAATTTCCCGCTCAAGAATGTCATAGGGTTTCATCTTGCCGTCAGAGGCCATTATCGCCACGACGGTTTTCTGCTCCTGCGGTTTGAGGTTCCTGAACCAGTCTGCCAGTCCGAGAAAATCTACCAGGCCTCCTATCTTTTCAGGAACGGTGAATTCCACGGCTGGCAGCTCGTCGGATTCTGCTGCTTCTTCCTCTTCTTCCCCGGCCTTGCCGGGGGCGGGCTGCTTTTCCATCTCGAACGTATGGAGCGGCCCGTCCGGAACAGGGACAGCAGGGGGTGCGGCAGGGACTTTCGCTTCGGGTTCTTTGGCTCTTGCCACGCGCTTGGACCTGCGAGACCTGCGCTTCCCGGTCTTCGCTACAGGCCTGGGCCCGGCAGCTTCGACTTCCTGGGCCCGGGCCGCGGGCTTGGGTGGCGAAGGAGGAGATGCTGTCTTGCCGGCGATCTCCATGCGCTCACGCTCCATCTTCCTTCGCAGTTCCGCCTCTTCCTGCGCCCGGTGCTCGGCAGCCTCGTGCTTCTGCTTTAAATCTTCATCAAACTTCTGGCTGACATCCCGATTTTCATACTCCTTCTTGATAATGTCCTGTGCCTCGTAGAGGTGGAGGTAGAGTTTCTTGAGCATGCCTTTGAGGTCGTCGAGGTATGCCTCTACATCATCCATTACCTTGGCCAGCTCGGATATCTTCACGGAACGGTCGCGGAAAATAGAGTCAACCTTCTCCTTGTTGTTCATCACCTTCCAGAGAAAGTCGCGATTAAGGCCGAGCCACGCCTCCAGCTTTTCTCTCAGGTCGTTCGACATGCAGCAATAAGCCTCCAGCACTGTTCAGACTGTACAAAAGATACCACAACTCGATTGCTATTTCAAGCTATTTGACCCTGAATTCGCCATACTTCAAGAAAACATATTTGCTCAGCCTCGTGACGAAACAAGTACGCGGCCAAGTCAAAAGAGATAAGGCTTCAATCGTCGGGGGGATTTGTATCCTTGGGGGGCTCTTCTTCCAACGGTTCTGAATCTGCCTCCGCCTTCTGCTGCGCATCATCACCTGTAATGTCAATGGTGAACCAGCCTAACAAAAAGTCTACAAACTCCACAGGATTGAACCCCACGTCAAAACCTACTGCACCTAATGTCGCGCCGACTTCTATGAAAAACTTCTCCCGAAGGAACGGCGTCGGTGGCTCCATACGCTGACCGGACGTAAAAGATATTCCGAGTACTTTTGTAGACCACGGCAGCCCTGAATCTTCGTAGAATGATACATCGGTTACTATCAGCGTGATAAATATAGACCTAACAACCACCCAAGGCGGCACAACGGGGACCTCCTCAAATGCCTCTTCAATAGCTCCTACCAGTCCAGTCGGTTGGACAACTGGTAATCCCACCCAGTAGCCTTTAACGTCTACATGACTTCTGCCGAAGTAGCCCCACTTCTTCTCGTTTAGTGATGCACCCACCGAGACACCCAATCCAGTTGTGACCTGTGTACGCACTCCGAGGCCGTATGCTATTCCGGCTCTTACGGTGAAGCAATCGGCGAGGTCGTTGCCGCGGTCTCGCATGTAGGTTTTGAACTCCGCGCAGCCGGTGGCGGAAAGCGCAATGAAAAAAAGAATTGGCAGAAACAAAATCCTGAGCCTTTGGTTAGTCATTGCTTCTTCCCGACCAGGTCGGATTTGACTTGAACTATGCACTAATACTAATCCCAGAAAGTATCCTGCCTCGTTTACTCCACACACAAAGTCTTTGCGAGGAGCGTAAGCGACGAAGCAATCACATCAGGATGAGATTGCCACACGGCGCTTCGCGCCGCTCGCAATGACAGTTTGCACCTCCTGCTCCATGAACGGTTATTTTCTAAAGTCCGTATAA
>CAYWBA010000179.1:0-6809 GCA_964455955.1 uncultured Planctomycetota bacterium
GATAGACAAGATAGACTTCCAGTTGCTTGGCAGACTTGTCAGGGAGCTCAGCTCGGATGCGGACAAGAAGCCGGGCAGCAAACTGGAGCGTGCCCCTGTCATACGGCTTCCGCAGACACCCAGTCAGAGAAGGAGACGCCAAGAAGCTTTCGAGGCAGGTGAGAAAGCTATAAGGGAGGGGAGGGGCGCGCTTGTTATGGTCGCAGGCGGGCAGGCCAGCCGGCTGGGAACAGACAGGCCCAAGGGCGAGACCGAGATAGGGCCCATAACGGGGAAAAGCCTGTTTCAACTCTATGCAGAAAAGATAATCGCACTGCGAAAACGCTACGGTGTGCAGCTTCCCTGGTACATAATGACATCCGAGGCCACCGACGGTAGGACACGGCAGTTCTTCGAAGAACACAGCTTTTTCGGCATGCCAAAGGCAAACACCATCTTTTTTGCGCAGGGTATGCTGCCTGCGGTAGACCGGCGCGGCAAGATACTTGTGTCTGCAAGAGACGAAGTTTTCATGAGCCCGAACGGCCACGGCGGCGCACTGTTGGCGCTTCAGGAGAGCGGGGCGCTTGACCGTATGGAGGAAGATGGCACAGACCTCCTCTTCTATTTCCAGGTGGACAACCCGCTGGCCGTTGTCGCAGACCCGGTGTTTATAGGGTATCATATCCTTGAATCGGCGCAGGCCGGCGGCAAAGGGGTCAGGAAGCGTGACCCTGCCGAAAGGGTCGGCGTTTTCGCAACCGCTGACGGAAACATCACAGTTGTTGAGTACAGCGAGCTTTCAGAAGAGGAACAGAACCTCCGGGACGAAAACGGCGAGCTTGTCTACGGGTTCGGGAATACTGCAATTCATGTTTTTTCAGTTCCGTTCTTGAGGAAAGTTGTCTCCTCCGACCGGAAGCTGCCTTACCACAAGGCGTTTCGCAAAGTACCCCATATAGACCGTGAAGGAAACCGGGTTGAGCCGCAGGAGCCTAACGCCTACAAGTTTGAGACTTTTGTCTTCGACGCTCTCGAATTTTCCGACAAGACGGTGGTGCTGGAAGTTGAGAGGGAAAGCGAGTTTGCACCGGTCAAAAGTATGACAGGCACCGATACGCCCCGGAACGCAATCAGGCTGCTGAGCAACATGTACGGGCGCTGGCTGGCGGACTGCGGGGTGGATGTGCCGTTTGGCAAAGACGGCAACGTGAAGGGCGTTATCGAAATCTCGCCCTTGTATGCGCTTGACCAGGCGGAGCTGAAAGAGAACGTGAAGCCGGGTACTACCTTCCCCGGGCGCCTGTGTCTTGAGCCTTAGGCCGGGAGCAGAGGCTAATCACCAGCGTCTCAAGAAGAACATGCACTTCCTCCAGCCTGCTTGCCTTGACGCGGCGGTCAGTTAGCAGAAGCTCGCGGTGGCACCGCCGGCATTCCGGAGGCGGCCAAGACCTGCGCAGATTTGAAAAGAATCTTGCCCTCATGCGGGGATACAGCTTCAGTTGGGTTGATACTTCCTCCTCAGGCTCGTCTTCCGCAAGCAGCCGGTTTGCAGTAGAGAGGCGGTTCAGCAGCCAGTTAATCATGTGCAGAAGGTACGGCGCAATTCCCGCGCTCTCAGTGCTGATGCCGCCGCCGCGCTCATCATATATTCCCTGCTCGATTATCTGGTCGAGAAGGCTCAATGCTTCCGGCTTTTTCTTGTTTTCTATCTGCTCGGTGAGCTTGAAGATTGTCTGGGCGCGGCCGCGCGTAACAACCGCCTCGATGTCCTGGCTGCGGATGGCCTTGGAATCGGGGGAAAGCGAGACTATTTTTGAAAGCTCGGAATCCAGCAGGCCCGGGTTTGCCCCAACCATCTCAACGAGGAACGCGGCATCTTTGGCTGACAGGCGTTTGCCATACCGCTTCGGCGCCCTCGCCATGAGCCACTGCGGCACCTGGTACTCGCGCATGTGTTCTATGCGCACGTCGCGGCCGTGTTTTTTGAGCGCCTTTGCGAGCCGGGAGCGCCCATCCAGTTTCGAGTAGACAAGCACAAGTGTTGAGAAGGCGACGGGATTCTCTACGTACCGGACGAGCGGCTCTTCGGCGCCCTCGCCCAGCGAGTCTGCATTGCGTACCACAACAAGCCGGTGCGGCTTCAGAAACGGGTAGGTGCGCAGCTCGTCGAGGATTGTTCGCAGCTCGGTTTCCCTGCCGTCGAGCTCGCTTATCTCCAGGTCTTTCTCAGGGCCGAGAGATTCGGTCAGGGCCTGCAGCTCCTCGTTCTTGCGGAACTCGTCATCACCAACAAGGGCGACTACCGGCTTTTCTTTCTTCTTCACCATGGCTGCAATATTACCGCCATGCCCCCGCCATGTCAAGCTTGCGTACCGCCGCCACCGGTGCTATAATCTTATGGGTATCAAATGCTGGGTGGCATGATGCAGAAGACCTTTATTAGTTGTCTCTTCCTGGCTGCGGCAATCACTTGCGGCTGTGCACATGCGCCGCAAAAACCTGAACTGCCAGAACCACCTCCCAAACCCGCTGAAGCTCCTCCTGCACTCAAATCGCCCTCTGAAGAACAACTCAAGACCAGAATCAACCAATTCCTCAAGAAACTGGCATCCGAGGAATACAAAGACCGTGAGGCAGCGACAAGGCAACTCAAAGAGCTCGTTGTTCAAGAGGGTACTCCAGCAGTCATCAGTTTCCTTAGAAGGAAACTTGCGGACTCTAGAAGCCTTGATGTGAAACACCAGTTGGAAATGTTCCTAAAGCCCTTTGTCGAATGGGATCTGGCACCCGCAGTCTTGCGAAAACTGCCTAACGTAGTGAATTGGCTCGAGTCTGAAAGTGCCGAGATTCGCGCATTCGCTGCGATAAGACTTGGTGAGGAAAAGCCTGAAGGCGCAGCCGGTTCCCTTATTATTTTGTTAGAAGAAGATGACTCTTGGGTCCGGTTATGCGCCTTAGAAGCGCTCGGGAAGGTTGGTGACAATAAAGCGTTTGGAGCTCTTATGGAAATTCTCGGGGAGGATGATGATGAAGACATGGACAGCATGGTGCTCCGCTCGTACGTGGTGGACGCGTTACGTGGAATAGGCGAACCTGCGGTCGAGCCGCTCATCAAGGCGCTGAGGAATAACAAAGATGCCAAAGTGCGGGCATGGAGTGCGGCTGCGTTGTGGAGTATTGGTGACCAAAGGGCGGTTAAGCCCCTGGTTGAGTCATTACGAGATGCCAACTGGGATGTTCGTCGGTCTGCTTCTTATGCTCTCTCAAAGATGTCAGATCATACGTTTGAGCTGCTGATTCAGGCACTAAAGGACAAAGAAACTCCTGTCCGTTGTGCTGCAATATTGGCATTGGAGTGGATCGGTGATAAGAGAGCTGTGCGACCTCTTATTGAAGCATTGTGGGATAAAAAACCCGCCGTACGCCGCGCTGCCGCAGACACATTGGGCAATATGAGAGACAAGAGAGCCGTTGACCCCCTTGTTAAAGCCCTAACGGATAGTGCCGCTGAAGTGCGCTACGAGGCCGCGGAGAGTCTCGGCGCGATTGGCGGCAAGAGGTCTGTTGAAGCTCTCATTTCGGTTGCCTTAAAGGACGAAGATAGCGTGGTGCGCGAGTACGCCGCCCGTGCATTGAGGTGGATAGGGAACCACGAAGCCGTTGAGCCCCTCATCAAGCTTTTGAAAGATACCAGCATCAGTGTTCGACGTGCCGCAGCAGAGGCATTAGGTGAGATAGGGGATAGAAGAGCGGTAGAACCGCTTATTCAGGCTCTGAACAAAGACCCAAATGGGGCAGGTAGCTACGAGATCGTTTGGGCGTTAGGCATACTGGGAGACGAAAAAGCGGTCAAACCTATCATAAAAGCTCTCAAAGTAACTCGGTGGGCGCTGTGCGAGGCTTGTGCAGAAGCACTTGTCAAGATTGGAGGCCCCGCGGTAGAACCGCTTACTGAGGTATTGAGTCATAAAAACGACATTGCGGCTAAGTCGGCTGCGGGTGCGCTATCAAGGATAGGAGACAAAAGAGCTCTTGGGGCGCTTATCCAGGCCCTTAAGCATGACTCCTCTAAAGTCCGAAGGGCTGCTGCAACTGCACTGGGCGAAATGAAGGGAAGAATATCTATCGGACCTTTGCTATCTCTTTTGAAGGATAAAGATGAGTGGGTCCGCTCCCGCGCGGTAGAAGCGCTGACAGAAATCGGGGACAAACGGGCTGTTGATTCTCTAATCAGGGTTTTGGTCAATGACGAAGCGCGTTTAGTCCGAGAGTCCGCTGCAAAGGCGTTAGGAATACTTGGTGACAGAGAGACTTTTGCTCCTCTTATCAAGTCTTTGAGAAAAGATAGAGACGATGAGGTACGCGCCTCAGCCGCGTGGGCATTAGCCGATATGGGTGACAGAAAGGCTGTTGAACCACTCTTGGAAGCCATGAGAGATTCGAGTTCGTTAGTTCGTAGCCATGCTGCAAATGCTTTGGGAGAGCTTGGCGATAAGATGGTGGTTGAACGGCTGATAGCAGCGCTTGGAGACGAGGATTCATCTGTTCGGGCCTCCACTGCAAGAGCCCTGGGAGACTTAGGCGACAAAAGGGCTATTGAACCTTTGAGAGGTCTGTGGAAAAAGCAGAGAGGCAAGGAACTTCAAGCAAGCTTCGCCTATGCCTTGGTTAAGATAGCTAATGCTGAAGACGCGTTCCAGTTTTTGCTTGACTGTCTCAAAGATTACTACGGCAGGGTCCGTATGGAAGCCGCACTTACTCTTGGCCGAATAGACGACCAGAGAGCGGTTAAGCCACTTATTGATGTCCTAAAGAATCCTTTCGACTCCACCCGCTACCATGCCGCAGAGGCGTTGAAGAAGATAACAAAGCAGGATTTCGGCAAAGACTACCAGAAATGGAAACAGTGGTACGAGAAGAATAAGGATAAGTAGCTATTTCACTGAGGCGCTGGGTGGGGCGAGGAAGAAAGAGGAATCATAAGGTCAGCCTGGTTTCGCGGGCGCTTTACAAGTTTGGGCGGCTGCTCTGCTACACCTACCTGCGGTTAAGAAATGACCTGAAGCTATACGGGTTGGAAAACATCCCTGCCGGGCCGGTTGTCTTGGCGTGCAATCATGCAAGCTACATGGACCCCGTGCTTGTGTCGCTCGCTTTCCCGCACGCGCAGCGGGCCGTGCGATGGATGGCCTGGGACATTCTTTTCAGAGTGCCGGTGCTTGGTTTCCTGATAAGGAATCTCGGGGCGTTTCCGATAAGGCCGGAGGGGGTTGACAGGGCTGGGTTGCGGAAAGCGCAGGAGATACTTCGCGGCGGCGGGATTGTGGGGATTTTCCCGGAAGGTGGCCGTACCGTGACAGGCAGGTTCGGGGCGGCGAGGCCCGGCTTTGTGAGAATTGCCCTGCGTGCGGGTGCAAGCATAGTTCCCGTAGTCATCAAGGGGTCGTTTGAAGCGTGGCCCATGCAGCAACTTTTCCCCGGCCCGGGTAAGATAAGGGTCTATTTCATGCCTGCAATCTACGGCGGAGAGCGCCTGCCTGACAGGGATGCGCAAGAAGCAGTACGGGCGAAACTTGAAGCGATACACGCCGGGTAGGAACTATTGCCCAGGTGCAGGTCCGGGTGGAGGTGGCGGCGGGGGAGGAGGCTGCTTCGGTTCGGCCGGTTCCCCGGGTTTATCAGCCTCTTTTTTCGCTTCGCCGTAGGAGGCAATGACCTCGGCGGATATAGAGGCTTCGGCAATCTCGCGTGAGAATGCGTCGCGGTCGCGTGCAAGCGCGCGGGCTGCCTTGTAGAAGGAGAGCGCCCTGGGGTAATCTTCCCGCACCTCGGCTTCGACGGCGAGGTTGTAGTTTGCGGCGAGGTTGTCGGGATTGCGGGTATACGCCTTGCGCCAGAGCTGGCGTGCAACATCCCAGTCGCCGTCGCCGCCGAGCATTGCGTAGCGAATTCCGTCTGAGATTAGCTTGGACCCGTCGCTGCGGAGACAGCGGGTCGAGGGTTGGAAGTAGACATCCACGTATGTGAGCAGGCGGGTTGTAATTTTTTTAAGCATATCCTGCAGGATGCCGCTTTCGGAGGGCAGGTGAGCCCCGTAGGAGCGGTATGAGGAGTGTTCATCCGCCCTGCTGGCAAGAATGGTTTTCGTTTTGGATGCGGTTAGGATAGCGCTGACCAGGATGCGGGACTCTGCATTCCAGTAGTTTGCGCCGGAGGCAATGGATGTGCCGAAGGCTGTTCTTCTGTCCACGGTGCCTATTCCAACGCCGTAGCTGACCCTGTCGAGGTCAATCCAGACCTTGGCGCCGAGTATCTCGACAAAGAGCAGCAGGTCCGTACCGAGCTTTTCAGCTTGCGAGGCTATTGTCTGCTCAACCGGGATTCTTTCCCCGGCTTTGCCCGGGTTGAATTCCCCTGAGAGGAGTTCGGAGCGTTTTGCTTTTGTGTAATAGGCACTCATGGTGAGGCTGTTCTGGAGCATGGCGGCCAGGTCCCGGGTAAGGTGCGCGTCTTGGCCCTGCTTGTCCTCAACTACGGCCACGACTGCGATTGTGCGGGCGGGATGTACAGGCCATTTCGGCGGCTCGAGCGCACGCACAAGAACTGTGTTGGAAGAGCACCCGATTCCAAGCGCGGAGAGCAGGAGAACAAGGGCGATTAATCTTTTCACTTTGCACCTCATTTACAGGTTCAAATTTCCCGGCATTCCAGGTGCCACCTGAAGGCCGGTTGAGAGGTTAGCTTAGGAAAAAGATAGAGCCTGTGTCAAGCTAAAAGCGAACAGTGATACTTAGAGCCTGTAACAAAATGACCTGCGGCCGCGTTGC
>CAYWBA010000180.1:0-6801 GCA_964455955.1 uncultured Planctomycetota bacterium
GAGTCATGCTCGCCGCCTGTGGCGAGTTCGCGGTTGTAGAGCGAGAAGGGTGATTCCCTTCCGACAGGCATGCATACGCCTTTGTAGAATCTCATGCGGACGCGGCCTGTGACGTAGCGCTGGCTTGAGATAAAGAACTGGTCGAGCGCCTTGCGCAGGGGGGTAAACCAGTCGCCTCTGTAGACAAGTGCGGCATACTGGCGCGAAAGCCCGGTTTGGGTTTGGAGCAGGTCGGCGGAAAGGCACATTTCCGCCAGCGCCGAGTGGGCTCTGTGGAGTACCTCCGCTGCCGGGGCTTCGTTGATTATGCGTGTCTTAATACCCATAGCAGTGGTCTTGACAATATCGCGCCTGCCAATGCCGTGCCTGCCGGCGGTCTCGTTGAGCGTTTGCAGCAGTTCGACCGGCTGGATGTTCTGGCCGTTGAGGCCGACAGGTAGTCCGTGCTCGAACTCAATTGTCACCTCTTCGGGCGTATCCGGCGCCTTTTGCGGGTCTTTGGTCATACGGAAGAGTTCTTCGGGCAGTTCTTTCCAGAGGTCCTCGATTTCAGTGGAGGATACGCAGGCGCCCCAGAGGTTGTAGTCGTTGTTGTAGGTGTGGCGGTCTCTTGCAGCGACAGGGAGGTCGTATTTCTTAGCATATTCAATTACCGACTTTCTGCTAATCAAGAGATGTTCCCGCAACGGGGCTATTACTTTCAGGTGCGGCGCAAGTGCGGCTGCAGAGAGGACTAAGCGCACCTGGTCGTTGCTTTTGCCGCGTCCGCCGTGGGCAATGTAGTTGCAGTTATTCTCCTGGGCAATGCGGACAACTTCCTGGGTTATCAGGGGTCTGGAAAGGGCTACGGAAAGGTAGGAGTCGGAATCGGATTTTGCCTCTGCCCGGAGGGTAGGGAAGACAAAGTCTTTGACAAAGGTTTCGCGCAGGTCGGCTATGTGGACGGAGTTTACTCCGAGGTCCAGTGCTCGCCGGCTGAGTTCTTCGGCGCTCTCGGATTGCCCGAGGTCGGCGGAAAAGGTGAAGACATCAAACCCTTTCCTGTGTCGCAGCCAGTGAAGGCATGCGGTTGTTTCCAAGCCGCCGGAATACGCCATGACGACTCTTGGCATTTTACGACTCTCCTGAAAAAAGTTGCTTCCTAACAAGGCCGATAGCCCATTTAAGGGCGTCTACGAGCGAGTCTTCCGCCGCGATACCCTTCCCGGCAATGTCGAAAGCTGTGCCGTGGAGCGGTGAAGTTCGTATAAAGGGCAGCCCGATGGTTATGTTGGTGCCCTCGTTGGGACATATCAGCTTCAAGGCTATAAGTGCCTGGTCGTGGTACATTGCAACTGCGGCGTCGTAAAGACCTCTTGCAGTCATGGCCAGCGCGGTGTCTGCCGGGTAGGGGCCGGCAACATTGCATCCAGCAGCCTCTGCGGCAATTACGCCGGGTGTTATTATCTCTTCTTCTTCCCTGCCAATGAGGCCGGCGTCGCTTGCGTGCGGGTTGAGTGCGCAGACAACTATCGCAGGCGCCTTCCCGATTTGTTCTTTAAGGGCACTGTGCGTCATCTTTATCGTTTCTGCAATGTTCGTTGTGGTCAGGCGAGAGGGGACTTCGCTCAGGGCACAGTGGGTGGTAACCAGGGTGATTCTAAGCTTTTCGGTCCCGAGCATCATTCTCACGCTCTTTGCGCCGGTCCTTTCCTGGAGGTACTCTGTGTGTCCGCGGAACGAGGGTACTTTTCGCGCAATCAGCGACTTGCTGACAGGCAGGGTCACAAGTGCTGAGAGCTTATTCTCGATAGTTAGTGTTGTGCCAAGTTCGAGGTACTTGAACGAGAGCCAGCCTGAAGTCACGCCGGGGCGCCCCGGTGCGAGGTCCTCCGGGAAGCCGGTATCAGGCGGTTCAAGTATGGCGATTTTCGGGAGCTTGTCACTCAGCGGGAGGGAGACTTTTTCATAATGAAGCGTTCCGCCAACCATTTCCGCAGCCGCAAGGACAGGTTTCTCGTGGCCGATTATGAGCAGGTTCTCGTCCCAGTCCTCGAGCAGCGCCTTGACCAGCACTTCCGGGCCAATGCTGGCGGGGTCGCCAAGCGTCAGGCCCACAGGCCGCCGATGGTCAGATTGACGCTCTTTCATGTACTATTTTTTCTCCGCCGGTTCTTTTTCAGGGGATGTAACTGCTGGTTTTTCGCCTTGCCCTAACGGTTCTGCCTGAGTCCGCCTTAGTATTATCCTGCCCATCTCAGCCTCATCCACCTTCCGGCAGAAGTCGAGGAAATCCTGATACCTGTCCGTTTTCACACGCTGCGGCACAAGCGTCAGGTTTCGCCCGACCCTGATTGAATCGCCCTCTTCCCTGAAAGTGAGTATGTAGCTGCCAAAGTCGTTACGGATGTAGAGGTCTTTCGGCAGTTCTGAAACCGCGTACCCCTTGCCCAGGTCTATCACGACCCGCGTACGGGCGAGGTACTTGTAGCGCAGCAGCATGGGGAACTCCCGGGTCGCCTTGTCGGCGTAGCGCTGCTGTAGTTCGAGTGGTTCAACGCCGGTCTTGGAGACAATAGTACCGTCTTCCTTGGCAGTTAGGAAGTTGGGCACTTCGCACTCGAAGGAGATTTCAAACATTCGTCCCACTTCTTGGAGGTGAGGCAGGTCGTAGGACTTGACATGAGCACCCGGGAAGTAGCTGTTAGCCATTCGTTCGACAGCCTTTTTGCGCTCCTGCGTAGGCAGGTCCTTGTAGTATTCCTTGCGGCCGTAGCTCGCGGCGTCGGGATATTGGAGGCTGGCGGTGCAGGTCAGGGAATCGAGGTCAACGCGGAATTTTTGCTTGTCGGCAATATCGTCGAGTTCTTCCCGCGGCATAAGTGACAGGTTGCCTAGCTGGCGGGTGCTACCCGCCCCCTTTTCCGGGATGTAGACCGGGGCGCCCTGGCAGTACTCCGGTATCTTGCCCAGCGGGAGGTAGCGGGTGTGCATTGCGACGAAGATGGGTTCCCCTCCTTCCGGCAGGACTCGCAGAAGCGGATTGTTGAAGTAGCGTTTCCTCGGAGTCTCCCAGTCTATTTGCGAACCCTCGAACGGGCCGGGCCCCACCAGGACAGTGTCGTATGGAATGCCGAGCGAATTGAGGAATGCGAGGAAAAGTGTTTCTCTCCTGCCGGATTTTTCCAGGAGGATTGCGTGCGCCCCGCCTGTGCCCCAGCCGCCTTTTATCTCGGTCATGCACCAGTTGTAGAGCGCCTCGACTTGTGAGGCTTGAGACTTGACGCTTGAGGCTTGGTTCTTGAGCCTTGCTGGCGGGTGCAACCCGCCGACGATTTCCAGTGCTTTCTCCCGGATAAGCCTGGTGGGGATGGTGGAACTGCTCGGGCGCGTTTCCTCCTTAAACGATTCGATAAAGTCGGACCAGGTCCTGCGGGAGACGAAGTATGCGTTCGGCAGGACTTCCGACCTTTCCGGCATGAACGGTTCTCTCTCAATTCTCGGCATGTCATTGGCGGTCCATGAAAACACTTTTTCGTTTTCGGTCTCCTCGACGTTGAAGATGACGGAGCCGGAGGGCAGGGATTCGGCTCTACTGTTCTCCTGCTCTCCTGTTCTATTCTTTCCGCCGCTTTGTCTCGCTGGCGGGTGCAACCCGCCAACCTTGTTCTGTTTGAGTTCGCTGAAGTCGAGGATAGAGAAGGGCGCCCGCCCGAGGAGAGCGAGGAAGTCAACAGTTTCCCTGGTGGGAGTTTTTGACACAATCAGGACCCGGCGGCTGCGCATTAGCGGCTCGTCGTATCCTTCGTCCTGGAAGTAGATACGGTCGGTCTCGTAGGTGGGGCGGTCCGCGTAGGCCCCGCCGCTGTCCCGGCGGCACTTATGCTCGATACAGGCGCCCTCCAGGAGCGAGGGCATCGTGTAGGAACCATAGACGCTCGTTGGCTCGAGTATAGTCCCGTCGGGCAGGATAATACGGATTTCAAGCATCTCCCCGCTCGCGTAAGGCCTGGCATGGCGGTCCTTGCCCGAAATGTCCAGAATCTTGTAGATGCTGTGTGCGTAAGTGGAAGAGCTCCCATCCGGCAAAATCCTGGTGATAGTCTCGTCCAGTACTGTCAGGTTGGATGCTTTGGGGTATGCCTCTTTTCCCGGCGCCGTTTTTATCAGGTTCATGACTTCTTCGCCGGAGAGGCAGTAAGGCTTCCAGAAGTTTTCGTCTTCTCCCTTAAGATACTGCACGTAGCGGCGCAGTGACCAGTTCCCGGGATTGATTGAGAGGCTCTTGCCGTAGTAGTCCAGTGCTTGCATCAGTTTGTCTTGCTGGCCGCCTGTACTGTCTTGCTGGCCGCCTTGTCTCGCTGGCGGGTGCAACCCGCCCCATTCCCTGTATATGTCTCCTATTGTTTCGTACCTTGAGGAGTCTTCCGGCTTTATTTCGAGGAGTTTTTTGTGTTGTGCGATAGCATCTGCGAACTTGCCCTGCATTCTGTATATGCGGGCGATGTAGTAGAGAATGCGGTAGTTCTCCGGCCGGCGGCGGGCAAGCTCCTCATAAAGCCGGAGCGCCTCGTCGAGTTTTCCGGCCTCAGTGAGGCGCGAGGCCTTCCTGTGGAGAAACCACCACTCTGAGGATTTATCAGCTTCATTGGATTTTTGAGCAAACTCCCAGGCTTTTTCGGGGTTGTTCAGGTCTTCGTAGTAGTCGGCCCACCAGTTGTATATCCAGTTGCTTCCCGGGCGCAGCTTCTCTATCTTTTTGAGCTGCGCCATCTTCTCACGTTCCCAGCCCATCGCCTTGTATATCTCCAGGAGGAGCTGGTGGGTGTAAAAGTTGGTTAGTCCTGCCTCCTGTATTTTCTTAAGCTGCTTGAGGGCTTCTTCGTGCTTGTCATCTTGTTGAAGGTAGGAGGATATTTTCTCGTGGGCGAGCACAAAGGCGGGTTTCTCTTTGATAATGCGGTCCCAGAGCTCCTTTGCCTTGTTCCGGGCCAGGGCATGGGGGTAATGCGGTGCGTCTTCGTAGCGAGTTGACAGATAGTATGCAAGGAAAAGGTCCTCAGGTGTTAGTTCGATGGCCGCCTGGGCTTCTTCGAGCGCTTCCACGTTGAGGGAATGGCAGTCGAGCATGAACGAGTAGGCGGCCAGTGTTAGAGGGTCGTCCTGCTTCTCCCGCGTTAGCTGCGAATAGTACTGCAGTGCGCCACCGTAGTATTCGCCGTCATAGATTGCTTGCGAATCCGTCGCCGGGGGGTGAATGTCGAGGTTGCTCTCAACCTCGAGGTCTTTTATCAGATGGCCCGCGCGAGAGCGCAGGGCGAGTGTAAAGCCCCGCGAGGCAGGGAGCTTGATAAGGATATGGTTGCAGCCTTTGGCGAACCTTACAGGCGCGAGATAACTGTCAGGCTGGCGCTCCCTGTCACTGTCCGGGTTCAGAACAAGGGTCTGGTTTACCCACAACTTGAAGCAACCGCCGGCCGATATGTCAATAAGGACGACTCTCGGCTCTTCCACGCTGACCTGGACGAGTGCATATCCGGCGCCTCCATATCTGTCCGAGGGCAGATAGGAGAAGATGTTGACGTAGGGGTTGCGTACCGGTTTCTCGTAGGGATACTTGCGCCACTTGAGCTTTCTGAACTCGTTAGAACCGGTATATTCTTTTGCAGCCAATTTAGCGTACGCTTTTCGCTCGAGGAGGTCAATTTCAGGTTCATAGACTTCTTCGATGCATGTTCGGGAGGTTTTGCCAAACGGGCCTATTATCAGGCAGTCAAGAATGTAGCCGTCATAGTTTCTCGTATGGCGTGCCTTCTCTCTGAGCCCCCGCTTGTAGTAAAAGCTTGCCAATTTCTCTCTGAAAAGTTCCTCGTTGAAACCGTTTTTCAGGTCTTTTTCAAGTATCTGTTCAAGCACCGGCTCGAACAGGTCGCGGTTCGTAATCCTGTGCCAGTTGCCGCTGATGCAGCGCATCAGGAGTTCGGCCTGGGGCGAATCAGGGTG
This sequence comes from uncultured Planctomycetota bacterium, assembly GCA_964455955.1. Taxonomy (GTDB): domain Bacteria; phylum Planctomycetota; class SKW154; order SKW154; family DAOVDS01; genus CAYWBA01. The sequence goes on from CAYWBA010000180.1 coordinate 5,983, forward strand.
CTGCCTGATAAAGTCCACCGCCTCCGTAAAAAGTTTGTTAAAGTCACCCCTGGCGAATGCTTCTGATTCAAAGAGGGGGAATGCGGGCAGGCCGTTGTCCACCGACGGCTTTTCCCGGACGGGTGTTTTTTTCCACTCCTGCGCGAGAGCCGCGCTTACGCTCAGTGCAATCACTATCGCTGCCAAGGCAATGCAGCGCAGGTGCAACCTGTCCTGCCACCTTTGACGAGCAGACAACTGTTTTGCGGGCCGGTGCAACCGGCCTCGATCTTGTTTGAACCGCAAGTCATTCACATGTGGTGCCAAGAGTGGCTGTGCCACCAATTGCCGAATCTTTTTTCTAACCATCCTTGTCACTCTCCTTAGGGAAACTGTGGTTGACTTCAGCTTAATATTTTTGAGCAGGCTTACTTGTCCGCCTCCTTTTCATCCGGTGAATCAGCAGGCTTTTCCTTCTCCTGGGGTTCTTTCTTTTCCTCAGGCTCAGGCGGGGCTTCGGGAGCCTGGATAATAATTTTATCTTTCTGGGATTTTACAAGCAGGTTCATGAGTTCCCTGAACTGCCCGTACTGCTGAACTGAGAGGTTGTTTTGCTTAAAGCTTATGGTTCGCGTGACCTCCACACCGGCAGTGGCGCAGCCACCTTTGACAGTTTCCACTTTCTTGAAGGAGAGCTTGAAGTCCGCGAACTCGGATGAGAATTCCTGTTTGTCCGGCAGGGACACGACTGTGAACTTCTCGGGCAGTATGAAGGACAGGCTGACCTTCAGCGTACCTGGCAGGGGCGGCAAGACCGGCATCGGCAAGAAGAAGCAGGGG
>CAYWBA010000181.1:0-6784 GCA_964455955.1 uncultured Planctomycetota bacterium
CCTGATGACCACACTATCTGCATAAGGCTCACCAAGCCTTACCCCCGCCTGCCCTACGTGCTTGCGATGAACTACACATCGCCTGTCCCTCGGGAAGCGGTCGAGTATTACGGCGAGGAGTTCCTGAACCACCCGGTCGGCACGGGGCCGTTTGCACTATCACGCTGGGAGCACTGGCACAAGATAGTATTTGACAAGAACCCCAATTACCGCGACGACTTCTACCCGGCAAAAGGCGAACCCGGGGACGATGAGAGAGGGCTTCTCGACGATGCGGGCAAGAAGCTGCCCCTTGCCGACCGCCTCATTTACACGATTTTCAAGCAGTCCCAGCCCGCATGGCTGTACTTCCTCAGCGGCTACCTGGACATATCCAACATCCCGAAAGATAGCTGGAACACGGCGATGAGCTCGCTGCTCGCGCTCTCGCCCGCACTCCGGGAGAAAGGCATCCAGCTCTGGCGGACAAGAAGCTTTGCCGTTTACTACGTCGCGTTCAACATGAACGACCCTTTAATCGGCATGAAATATCCCGGAGTCGCAAAGCGGGAAACAGCCGCGAAGCGAGAAGAAGCGCGGGAAGCGCAGGAAAAGGGGGATGCGGAAAAGGCGGAGAGACTTCTTGCAGAGGCTGCCGTGCTGGAGAAGGAGCTTCCGACTCTCCGGGAGCGAAATGAGAAGAGGCGCAAGCTGCGCCATGCGATGAGCCTTGCATACAACCGGCCTGCGCGGATAGAGATATTTGAGAACGGACGTGCGGAGCCGGCGCAGGGCCCGATACCGCCGGAGTTTCCCGGCTACGACCCGGATTTCAAGAATCCATTTGTCGGGTTCGATATTGAGAAGGCGAGGAAGCTGCTTGCCGAAGCAGGCTATCCGGGCGGTAAAGGCCCTGACGGCAAACCCCTTACGCTTAACTTTGATACGACCGGCGCAAGCACGGCGGTCCAGCAGAACGCGGACTTTTTCCGGCAGGAGATGAAGAAGCTGGGCATTGTCATCAACATCAACCAGAACACGTGGACGGAATTCCAGGAGAAGCTTCGCAGCAACCGGGCCCAGATATATTCCCTTGGATGGGTTGCAGACTACCCCGACCCGGAGAACTTCCTGCAGCTTTTCTACGGGCCGAACAAGAGCCCGAACCCGAACAATGCAAATTATGAGAACCCCGAGTATGACAGGCTGTATGAGGAAATGGCGCCGCTGTCTGATTTCGACCCGCGGGAAGCAAAGCGGAAGTACGAGCTATGCCGCAAGATGGAGCGGACAGTCACACGCGATTGCCCGTGGATATTCGGGCTGACGTATTACTCGTATACTCTTACCCATAAATGGAGAAAGAACTTCAAGCCGAATGCGTTCGCGGACAACGTGATGAAGTACCAGACGGTTGACCCCGGGCTGCGGCTTGAGGCCAGCCGGGAGTGGAACAGGCCGACCATGTGGCCCGCCTACATCACGCTTGCGCTCCTGCTGGCGATGGCGGGGCTGTTCATCCACAAGGTGAAGAAACAAAGCGAGTGAGGCAGGCATGGGGCCATACATAATAAGGCGGCTGATTTACCTTATCCCGATTGTGCTCGGGGTGTGCCTGCTGACCTTTATCCTTTTCAACGTGGTTACCACAGGCGAGGCGATAGCGAAGCAGCGGCTCGGGCAGCACGCGACGGAATCGCAGATTGAAGCTTTCGTCAAGGCGCACGGATATGACAGGCCGCTTTACGCGCGGTTCTTTGTTAGTATGAAGAATCTTCTGACGTTCAACTTCGGCCGCTCCGAGGTGACACACCAGAAAATCACCACCATGATATGGAACGGGATGTGGCCCTCTCTTTCCCTTATGGCGCCCGCCTTCCTTTTTACGCTGCTCCTCTCAATCAGCATTGCCCTCTTCACCGCGCTCTACCGCAACACCTGGATTGACCGCAGCGCCGTGGTTCTCTGCATTGTGGGGATGTCTGTCTCTTTCCTGGCCTACATAATCATTGGGCAGTACGTCCTGGGCTACAGGCTGAAGTACTTTCCCGTGGCGGGTTACGGGTGGGGGCTGGGAGTTTTCAAGTTCCTGATTCTGCCCGGGTTGATTTACACCGCCGCCTCGCTCGGCGCCAATGTGCGCTTCTACAGGACTATCGTCCTGGACGAGATAAACCAGGACTACGTGCGCACCGCGCGTGCCAAGGGCCTCAACCCCAACTCGGTCCTTTTCAAGCATGTACTGAAAAACGCGATGATACCCATAATTACAAGGGTTGTCGTCGCTCTGCCCTTCCTTTACATGGGGAGCCTGCTCCTTGAAGACTTCTATGGCATACCGGGCCTGGGCGCCATGGCGTTAAACGCGATTGATGGAAATGATTTCGCCGTCATAAGGGCAATAACCTTTATCGGCGCTATTATGTACGTTCTGGCAAACCTGGCGGGCGACATCAGCTACGCGCTTGTGGACCCGCGCGTGCAATTCGAGTAGCTATGGAACAGAGCGAAGAACAAGCAGGACAAAATTCTTTTGAAGAGAGGCCTTCGCGCTCGCTGTGGGGCGACGCCCTGCACCGGCTCAGGAAAGACAAGCTTGCCCTCTTCTCGTTTTCTATAATAGTGCTCTACCTGATAATAGCAGTGGCCAGCGGAGCCGGGCTGATTGCGACCGGCTACGACGAGCCCGCCTACAAGGCCAACCAGAGCGGCCAGCAGGTTCTCGACTACTACTCCCCGCCAACGGGCCGGCACCTGTTTGGCACAGACATCCAGGGGCGTGATGTTCTCAGCCGCGTGGTTCAGGGCACGTGGATTTCGCTGCGGGTAGCCCTGATTATGTCCATAATCTACATAGTCGTCGCGGTGGCTCTCGGCGCACTTGCCGGCTTCTTCGGCGGCTGGGTGGATGACCTTATCCAGTGGCTCTACCAGACACTGGCGAGCATACCGGGCCTGCTGCTGCTTATCGCGCTTACATTTGCCCTGGGTAAAGGCCTGACCAACGTGGCGATAGCGCTCGGCATTGTCGGCTGGGTGGGCTTGTGCCGCCTCATGCGCGCGGAATTCCTGAAGCACAAGACCCGCGATTACGTGGTTGCGGCCAAGGCCCAGGGAGCGGGAAATCTGCGTATCATGTTCCGGCATATTCTGCCAAACACGTTCCACATTGTTATTATCAGCTTCTCCCTCGGATTCGTACGCGCGATAATGGCTGAGGTTGTTCTGACGTTCATCGGGCTTGGCGCCCAGGCGCACGAGCCGAGCTGGGGCCGCATGATAAGCGAGGCGCGGGCCGAGCTTGCCCGCGACCCGGCTGTCTGGTGGCCGCTTGCCGGTGCGACCGCGGCGATGTTTATCGTCTGCCTCGCGTTCAACATATTTGGCGATTCACTGCGCGACGCGCTTGACCCGAAACTGAAGGTGTGACTTGTCCCAGACGCAACAACTGCTGCAAGTAAGTGACCTGGCGACCTACTTCCGGACGGAAGGCGAGGAGGCGCGCGCCGTGGACGGGGTCAGCTTCGCCCTCAAGCGCGGCGAGACGCTCGGCCTCGTGGGCGAGTCCGGCTGCGGTAAATCTGTGACAGCTCTCTCCATAATGAGGCTCGTGGCCGACCCGCCCGGCAAGATAGTCCGCGGGCGGATAATCTTCGAAGGCCGGGACCTGCTTACACTTAAGGAACCAGAGATGCGCCGCGTGCGGGGCAACAAAATCTCAATGGTTTTTCAGGAACCCATGACCTCGCTCAACCCTGTGTTCAGGGCAGGAAGCCAGATTGCCGAAGCCGCCATCCTCCACCAGAAAATCTCGAGGAAAGAGGCGAGAGACCTGTCTGTCGAGATGCTTTCGAAAGTTGAGATTCCGGCTCCGGCCGAGCGCTACGGCGAATATCCGCACCAGCTCTCAGGCGGAATGAAGCAGCGCGTAATGATAGCAATGGCGCTTGTGTGCAGCCCCCGGGTGCTGATTGCGGATGAACCGACAACGGCGCTTGATGTCACAATCCAGGCGCAGATACTGCAATTGCTGCGAAACCTGCAGCAGGAACTCGGCATGTCAATAATCTTTATCACTCACGACCTGGGCGTAGTGGCCGAGATAGCGCACCGTGTGGCCGTGATGTACGCGGGCAAAATAGTTGAATCCGCCGGCACGCGCTCGCTCTTCGGGAGCCCCCTGCACCCTTACACACGGGCACTTCTGCACTCCATACCCAGGCTTGGCGAAAAGAGGCGCAGGCTGCCTGTAATCCCGGGGGAAGTGCCAAACCCGCTATCCTTCCCCGCGGGCTGCAGGTTCCACCCGCGCTGCACCTTCGCTACTGAAATATGCCGCGAGCAAGAACCTCCACTAAGAGAACACGAAGATAAACACTCGGCCGCCTGCTGGCATGTTGACAAGGCGGCGCAGGCAAACAGGGGCAACAGTGCAAGAACAAACTGAACCAATCATTGATGTGCAGGGTCTGAAAACCTATTTCCCGATAAGGCGCGGGATACTCAGGCGCACCACCGGCTTCCTGAAAGCTGTCGATGATGTCTCGCTGGGCATCCGACCCGGTGAAACTCTCGGCCTTGTGGGTGAGTCGGGCTGCGGCAAAACCACCTGCGCACGCTCGATAATCCGGCTTATTGAGCCGACCGATGGCAAGATTATGTTCAAGGGGCAAGACATAAGAACACTGCCAAACTCCACGATGCGCGCCCTGCGCCGCCACATGCAGATTATTTTCCAGGACCCTTACGCCTCGCTCAATCCCCGGATGTCCGTGACCTCAATAGTAGGCGAGGGTCTGAGAATTCACGAAAACCTGCCCTGGCGCGAGATTCGCGAACGTGTCGGCGACCTCCTCGAGGAAGTCGGGCTCTCAAAAAGATTCCTCAACCGCTACCCGCACGAATTCTCCGGCGGGCAGCGCCAGCGCATCGGCATTGCGCGCGCGCTCGCGCTTAAACCAGACTTTATTATATGCGATGAGGCGGTCTCGGCGCTGGATGTCTCAATCCAGGCACAGATTATCAACCTGCTTGAAGACCTGCAGGAGACCCACGGCTTCGCCTACCTTTTTATAGCGCACGACCTTTCCGTTGTAGAGCATATCTCCGACCGCGTTGCGGTGATGTATCTTGGCAAGATTGTCGAGAGCGCGCCTTCGGAAGAACTCTACAAAAATCCTCGCCACCCTTATACACAGGCCCTGCTCAACGCCGTCCCTGTTCCCGACCCCACGGTGCGCAAGGAAGTTGCGCGGCTTCCCGGCCAGGTGCCGACGCTTGCAGCCCTGCCACAAGGCTGCCGCTTCCACCCCCGCTGCCAGTACAAGCGTGACATCTGCGAAACCGAAGCTCCCCCTGCAGCCCAGATTGGACAGGACCATCTGGCGTACTGCCATCTGCTGACATAAAGAAAGCCGCCTGGAAAGAGCGTTTCCAGACGGCGTGTTTTTCCAACCTCAACGATTAGAATGTCTGTTCTTCCTGCTCCTCTTTGTGCTCTGTTTCCTCGGCGAGAGCTTCCGGTTCCACCTCCTCTGCATCTACTTCCGGAACAGGCATCGCCTCAGGCACTGGTTCGGGCTCCGGCTCGGGCAGTGCTTCAGGCACAGGTATCGCCTCAGGTATTGGCTCAGCCACCGGTTCCGCTACCGGCTCAGGTACTGCCTCTTCGGGCAGTGCTTCAGGCACAGGCATCGCCTCAGGTATTGGCTCAGCCACCGGTTCCGCTACCGGCTCAGGTACTGCCTCTTCGGGCAGTGCTTCAGGCACAGGCATCGCCTCAGGTATTGGCTCAGCCACCGGTTCCGCTACCGGCTCAGGCCCTGCCTCTTCGGGCAGTGCTTCAGGCGCCGATTGCACGAAAGAGTCCGGGAAACCTTCAACAGCAACCGCAGGACCTCTCCAGGGTTCCGATGCAGCCCCCTGCTCCTGGGTCTCCCCCTCTGCGGCCACCGTTTCGGTCTCTTCCTGGGGGACCTCGGCCTGCGCCTCGCTTTGCTCCCTCTCCCGCTTTTCTTGCAGAGCTCTCAACTGGTCAGCAAGCAGCACCTGGCCGGGAAGGGGCTCGGGTTGCACCGCTGCAACCTCTTTCGGTTCGCCTTCCGGCTCGGGCACCGGCTTGATTTCTTTAGGTCCGAGAGTGGCTGTCACAGCTTCCTCGGGCGGAAGAACCCTGACAAGGGAGAGGCCTATCTTGCGCTCGGTTTTGTCAAACCGGATAATCTTAACCTCCACCAGGTCGTCCGGTTTGACAACATCCCTGGCTGCCTCAACGTGCGCCTCAGTGCTCAGCTCGGAGATATGCAGCAGGCCTTCGAGGTCTTCCTGCAGTTCGACAAACACGCCGAAGTTGGTGACGTTGGTCACCTTGCCAATCGCGGTCGAGCCCATGCCGTACCTCGCCGGCAGGTTAGTCTCCCAGGGGTCATCTTCAAGCTGCTTCATGCCGAGCGCAACGCGCTTTTTCTCCTGGTCCACCGTCAGCACCACCGCGCGGATCTTGTCGCCCCTCCTGACTATCTCTGAAGGGTGTGAAACCTTCCTTGTCCACGACATATCGCTTACGTGCAGCAGCCCGTCAATACCTTCCTCAAGCTCGATAAAGGCTCCGTAGTTCGTCAGGTTGCGCACGCGGCCCTCTATGACAGTGCTTACCGGGTATTTTTCCTCAACCAGCGTCCAGGGATTTACCTCGGTCTGCTTCATGCCAAGCGAAATCTCTTCCTTGTCCTTGTTTATGTCGAGGACCACGATTTCCACAATGTCGCCGATAGCAACAAGCTCGGACGGATGGTTGATTCTCTTG
>CAYWBA010000182.1:0-6756 GCA_964455955.1 uncultured Planctomycetota bacterium
CGGACTACGTGAAGCTGCTGGCCCTGCGGGAACTGCGAATCCACGACCAGAATGTGCTCAAGCATCTCATCGTGCTTTCAAACGCGCTGAAGGTGGGCGAGAGGGCTGGGCTTCTGGACAATCTCAAGCGCAGGTTCGCGGGCGAGCCGGAAGATGCAGACGAGGTCGCGGAAAGTTTAGCCGCGCCGCCTGCGACGCGGAAAGATTCCGGAAGCGCCACGCCGGCAGTCCCATCTGTCATTGCGAAGCCCGAAGGGCTGAAGCAATCTCAACCTGACAGCTTGGACGAAGATGAAAAAGAACCAGTTCCGGCACAATCCGGAGCCACACATGCATCCCAAGACCCCCCATGCGGATTTGTAAAAATACGCCGTAACCCGTTGGCGGATAAGGGAATCACTTTACAGACGGCATCCGGTGAAATTGCGCCCGCAGGCGGGGAACGGGGTCGTGCTTGACGCGGCGGGGGTTGTGATGTATGTTGGAGTGAACGGAGACAAGTTAAATGGACATCGACATGGAACCCGGCAAAGACAGAAAGTCGCGCAAGTCATTTGTTATCGGCTGTGTCGTTATCCCGCTGCTGCTTGCGCTCGGTGCAGTGGGATTGATTGCATCAGTGGCATCTGAGAGCACGGGATACACAGCGCTGTTTGTGCTTATCGAGGTTGCAATACTTACCGTGCTGTTTGTGCGAAACCTGTGAGCCGCCCAGAGAAGGCGTTTCTGCTTGAAGAGCGTGGAGGGAGTAGTTACAATTATGTTTTTCGCAAGGCAACTTCAAACAGGCACTGTGTGAAAGGGGGAAAGGATGGCAGCGGAGTTGATTGACGGCAAGGCTATCTCTCAGAAGATTATTGAGGGAGTGAGTGCCGAGATAGGGGCCGGGGGCGTGAAGCCGCACCTCGTGGCGATACAGTGCGGTGAAGACCCCGCATCCATGTACTATGTGAACAGCCAGAAGAAGAAGGCGGAGGCGGTCGGCATCCAGTACACGCTCGAACAGATGCCGGCCGATACCAGCCAGGAGCAGCTCATAGCCAAGATAGAAGAGCTCAACAAGAACCCCGAGGTTACAGGCATGATTCTTCAGATGCCTGTGCCGGAAGGCGTGGACCGCAGGACTGTACAGCAGGTGATTGACTACCGCAAGGATGTCGAGGGGATAGCGCCTGCGAGCCTGGGGCTTCTCATGCAGGACAGGCCGGCACAGGTCCCGTGCACCGCGATGGGCGCGGTCGAGCTGCTGCACGCGGCGGTGGATGAGCTGCAGGGGCTGGATGTGACAATTGTCGGGCGGAGCGAGATTGTCGGGAAGCCTGTTGCAATGCTTCTGCTTTCAATGAGCCGGAGCTGCACCGTCACTGTCTGCCACTCGCGCACCAAGGAGCTCGAAGAGAAGGTCAAGGCTGCGGATGTCCTGTTCGCCGCGGTGGGCAGGCCGGAGATTATAAAGGGCGAGTGGATAAAGCCGGGCGCGGTCGTGATTGATGTCGGCATTAACCGCATGCCGGTCCTTGATGAGAACGGCGAGCAGGTGCTTACCGAGAAGGGGAAGAAGAAGTTCAAGACGGTAGGAGATGTCGAGTTTGAGGCGGCGAAGGAGCGCGCATCCAGGATTACGCCTGTGCCGGGCGGAGTCGGCCCCATGACAACGGCGATACTTATGCGCAATACGCTCGAGGCTGCAAAGAGGCTGGTCCAGTAGAGGGTTACTGGTCTGGCTCCTCTTCTGGAGGCTCTTGTGCGGTCTCCTGTTGAGAGTCAGTTGTCTCGACTGCCTCAAACTGTGAGACAGAATAGTATCGAATTGCAGGTGGAGAAGAGCGATGCGGGGCAGGGTACGTAACTTCTTCGGTGGTCAGCTTCATGTAGCCCTGGCCGCTTGCAAGCTCGATTATCTCTTTGATTTCGGTTATCTCAGTTTCGACTTGCTCTTTGAAATTCTGTTTGGGTGTTTCCTGCTGCGGGTCTTCGGGTGCAGGAGGTGGAGCAGCACTCTCCGGAGCGGCGGGCTCAGTTGTTTGGGCGGGTGGCTGCGGCCATTCCTTCTGCTCCTGCTGCGCGCGCTCCTCCTGGAGGAGCCGGCGGAGCTTCTCCTCGGCCCGCCTCGCTTCTTCCCCCAGCCCCGGCGGCGGCCAGGTCATTGGCTCGGTCTCGGCCTCCTCGTCCGCGACCTCGCGGGCAAGAGCCATGTAATCTCTCGCGCCGCTCGAATGCGGGTCGTACTCGATTATCGTCTTGCCATGACCCGGCGCCTCGGCTATGCGGATGTTGCTGCGAATCATGGAAGCGAAGACCTTCTCCTTGAAGTACCTCCTCACCTCTTCAACCACCTCATGCGCGAGATTGGTGCGCTTGTCGAACATGGTGAGGAGTATCCCGGTAAGCTCCAGCGAGGGGTTGAGGCGGCGCTTCACGAGCTTTATCACATCAAGCAGCTTACCCATGCCCTGGAGGGCGAAGAACTGCGTCTGGACCGGGATAAAGACCTCGCTTGCGGTGGTCAGGGCATTAAGCGAAAGAAGGCCAAGCGAGGGGGGGCAGTCAATAAGGACATAGTCGTGATGGCCGCCTTCCTGGATGTAGTCCATCAGTGCGTCCCGCAGGATAGTCTCGCGGCCGACAGCGCTTGCCAGCTCGACCTCGGCGCCGGAGAGGTCTATGTTTGAGGGGACAATGTCGAAGCTCTCGCGCCCGGTTGACCTGATGGCTTTCGAAACGGGGCAGTCGCTGACGAGGACGTTGTATATGCTGTTTTCGGTGTTGTATATGTCTATTCCGAGATGGATGCTCGAGTTGGCCTGCGGGTCAATGTCAATAAGCATGGTCTTGCGTCCGAGCTTTGCGAGGCAGGCTCCCAGGTTGACCGCGGTGGTGGTTTTCCCAACCCCGCCCTTCTGGTTCATGAAAGCAATGATGCGCAACTTCCCCTCCCTTGCGCCCGGCTCCGGAGCACCGGGCCTCTTAAGACGGTTTGCCGGGAGCGATTATATTGGCGGGCGCGGCGTGGTGCAAGCCATTTTGCCCGGCGCGGCGAAAGTTAGTGCAAATGATACCTGGAAATCAGTTGTTTGCGGTCTGGCCGTTGTACTGGAGCTGGTAGAGCTTGTAGTAGAGCCCGCGCCTGGCAAGGAGTTCCTGGTGCGAGCCCTCCTCGACGATTCGTCCTGCGTGCAGAACGATTATCCTGTCCACGTTGCGCACTGTCGAGAGCCTGTGGGCGATGACAATCGATGTGCGGCCTTCCATGAGCTTCTGAATCGCTTCCTGTATGAGTATTTCCGTCTCTGTATCAATGCTGGCGGTTGCCTCGTCAAGGACGATGATTCCGGGGTCGAATGCGACTGCGCGTGCAAAGGAGAGGAGCTGGCGCTCACCCTGGGAGAACGTGGCGCCGCTTTCCTGCACCTCGTGGTCGTACTTCCGGGGAAGCCGCTCGATGAAGTTGTCCGCCTTCACATAGGCGGCCGCGGCGCGCACGGCCTCGTCAGTTATGTCGGTGGAGTTAAGGCGGATGTTGGATTTGACATCGCCGGAAAACAGGAACACCTCCTGCATCACAACGGCGATGCGCGAGCGCAGGTCATACTTGCTGAGGTCGCGCACATCGAGTCCGTCAACGAGTACCCGGCCCTTGTCAACATCGTAGAAGCGCGAGAGGAGGCTGATTATCGAGGTCTTGCCCGAGCCTGTGGGGCCTACAAGTGCAATCTTCTCACCGGGCTTGACCTTGAACGAGATGTCCTCAAGGACGAATTCCTTGTCATAGGAGAACCAGACGTTCTTGAACTCTATCTCGCCGTTCAGGTCTGCAAGCGGCTTCGGCTTTTCGGGGTCGGGAATCTGGTCCGTTTCATCAAGCAGGAGGAAGATGCGCTCGCTCGAGGCCATTGCGGCCTGGAGTATGTTGTACTTCTGGCTCAGCTCCTGGATTGGCCGGAAGAACATCTGCAGGTACGTGATAAACGCCCAGAGCTCGCCGAGGCTCAGCCTGCCCTGGATAACCTGCCCGCCGCCGAACCATATCACCAGCCCTATCGCCAGCGAAGAGAACACATTGATTGCGGGCCGGAAGACGGCGAAGATAAATATCTGCTTCAGGTTGGCAAGGTAGTTCTCGTGGTTGATTTTCTTGAAGTGTTCATACACCGGGTCTTCGCGGTGGAAGAGCTGAACCACGCTCATGCCCGAGATGTTCTCGGCGATGTTGGCGTTTATGCGGGCAATCTTCGCGCGCACCTCGCGGTAGGCCCCGCGGACTCTCTTGCGGAAGATGAAGGTAATCCAGATAATAAACGGAACCACACAGAGCGTTACGAGCGCAAGCTCCCAGTTGAGCAGGAACAGCATTATCAATATACCGACGAGGATAAAGATGTCCCTGAAAAGGTTTATCATCACGTTGGTAAACGCCTCGTTGAGGACCTGTATGTCGTTTGTGACGCGGGTTACAAGGCGGCCGACCGGGTTGGAGTCGAAGAACTTGAGCGACAACCGCTGGATGTGTGCGAAGAGCTTCATGCGGACATCCATTATTATCCGCTGCCCCGCATACTGCGAGAGATGCATCTGTCCCATGGTCAGGAAGAAGTTGACAACCAGCAGGCCGATAAAGATAAGCACGAGCAATTTGAGACCGCTTATGTTCTCGGAGCGAAGTGCTCCCAGTTCATCCTTGGCCAGTTTCTTCTTCTCCGAGACATCCTCGTACAGGTAATAGTAGAAACCGTTACCCTGCTTAAAGACGTCCGGCTTCGAGCTGACAATCGCCTGGACTTCGGGCCGCTTCTCCGGCGGGAAGTCGGCCAGTTTGACGACAAAGTACGGCTTGCCTATCGCCTCCTGGCGGCCAAGCGCTGCTGAGAGGCCGGGGTCGAGCGACCTGAAATCCGGGCCTGACACAAGCCTTCGGGAACCGGCTGCAACAAGGAGCTTATCCCCGGCTTCATCCTCCAGGCGCCTTCGTGTTTCGGAGTCCAGCTTCTGCAGGTTGATGGACTTGTAAGTCGTAACAATGTGCTCGTTAATAGCGTTCTGGTATATCTTCGGCATTGCGAGGTTCACGAGCGTCCCGAGCAGGATAAGGAGGACGCAAGCCCCTACAATGGCGGTATAAGGCCGCGCGAACTTCAGCAGGCGCCTTATCAGAGGCCAGTCAAACGCCTTGCCGAGGATGTCTTCCTCGTGGAACAGATTGGCTGAACTACCATGATTCATTGCTTGATGCGCCCTCTATTTCTTCTTCAAGCTGCTGCTTGCGGTATATGTCGGCGTAGATACCGTCAAGCGCCACAAGCTCCTCATGCGTGCCGCGCTCGGCTATCTCGCCATCGTCAAGAACAATAATCCTGTCCACGTTGCGGATACTTGAAACACGATGGCTGATAATGACCGCGGTGCGGTCTTTCAGCACTTCTTCCAGCTCTGTTAGAATCTCTTCCTCCGTGCTGGTGTCAACCGCCGAGAGGCAATCGTCGAAGACGAAGATTTTGGGGTCGGCGGCGATGGCCCTTGCTATTGCGACACGCTGCTTCTCGCCGCCGGAAAGCATAACGCCGCGTTCGCCGACAATGGTGTCATACTGGTCAGGGAACGTCATAACCTGGTCGTGTATCTGCGCTATCCGGGCGGCCCGTTGTATCTCGCCAATGTCCATATCGGAGCTGGAAAACCCTATGTTTTCCCTGACCGAAGTGGCAAACAGGAAGGAGTCCTGCGGCACGACAGCAACGCCGGTCCTCAACGTCTTAAGAGCAAGGTTCTTGATATCAATGTCATCAACAAACACCTGCCCCGGCTCGGGCTCGAGCATCCGGCTCACAAAACCTGCAAGCGTGCTTTTACCCGAGCCGACCCTGCCGACCACAGCCAGCTTGGTGCCTGGCTCAATCACGAGGTCCACGTCGCGCAGAACCGGCCTGTCAGTGTTCGGGTAGGTATATGTCAGGTTGCGGAACTCAATCCTGCCTGCAAGCGAATCCTTGCGGAGGGCTCCGGGCGCATCGGCAATCTCGGGCTCTTCTTGCAGTATCTTGTTTATGCGGCCCATGGAGACCTCGGCCCGCTGCAGGAAGGGTATTACCATCCCTATCGCCATCATAGGCCATGTAAAACTCCCAAGATAAGCCCAGAATGCGACAAACGACCCTATGGTTATCTCTGAGAGAATTGTTTCCATGCCACCCAGAAGCAGCGTCACGGCTATCCCCGTGCTCGAAATAATCATAATAAGCGGCGAAAAGACCCGCTGCACGCGCACAAGTGACATGTTCCTGTCCAGGTAATCCTGAGTCGCTCCCCGGAACTTCCCAATCTCAGCCTCTTCCTGCACATATGCCTTGACGACACGGATTCCGGAGAAGTTCTCCCGCGCCTTCTCCGTCAGGTCTGCAAACGACTCCTGCATTTTCTTGAACCGTTTTTTGAGAGCGCGGTCGAACCTGGCAACCACAAGGGAAATGGCAAGAAGCGGAATAAGGACGTAGAAGGTCAGCCGCACGTGTATAAAGAACATGAGTATCAGGGTCGCGGTGCCTACAAACAACAGGTCAACAATGATAATCGCGCCGAACCCGGCCGCCATGCGCACCGCGCCCAGGTCGTTGGTCGCGCGGGCCATAAGGTCGCCTGTCTTGGTCTGCCTGTAGTAGTTGGGGGAAAGCCACTGCAGGTGCCTGAAAAGCCGGTTGCGCAGATTCATCTCAATCCGGTGCGCGGTGAGGACTATCTGCATGCGCCAGACGTAACGCAAAA
>CAYWBA010000183.1:0-4738 GCA_964455955.1 uncultured Planctomycetota bacterium
TGCTTCGTCATCCAGTCAAAAATAGGGCCCATCCCGTCTGGCGGAAGACCGTGCCCTATTTTGTCATACTCCTTCCAGACATACTCGTAGGGGCCGTACTCCTCTTTGAGCTTCTTGAGCTGCTCGGCCGCCCTGCGGTCGGATTCCGGGCTGACCTGGGGGTCGTTGGAACCGTGGTAGAAGTAGATGGGCGTCGCCTTGAGGTTGGCGACTGTGCCGTGGCCGAAAACACCGCCTGCGCAGGGGGAGAGCGCGGCGAACATGTCGGCATAGTGGGGGCCTATGGACCAGGTGCCGAACCCGCCCATGGAGTGGCCGCAGAGGTAGATGTGGTTGGTGTCAATCGGAAATGCCGCCTTAAGCTCCTGGATAAGCTGGATAACAAACTTCTCCTCGCGTTCCTTGTTCCAGGCGGTGGATTCCTTCTGGATTACCGTGGGGAAGCAGGTAATGCAGCCTCTGCCGGCCGCGCCAGACCATTTCTGTGCCGCCGTCGCGCCATCTCCTACCCCCTGGCCGCCTCCGTGAAGCCCCACAAGCAGGCCCATCTTCTTTCCCGCTTTGTACGGCATGCCCAGTATGAACGTGCCCGGATAATTCTTGTGCTTCAGCGTGCATTTGTTGCCGGATTTATCAAACCCGAAGAGTTCCTTCTTGCACTTCCTGAAAATTGTCTTGCGCATGCTGTTTACAGCGTTCTTCGGTATCGGGCCAAGCTCGTCAATCTCGCCCAGTATCTTCTGCCGGGCCTCAACGTTCTCAGGGCTCTCGTCAAAGAACTTGTCAATCAGGTCGTAGATTTTCTTCTTGCGGGCAGGCTCAAGTGTGATTGTCTGCCGCACGCCGGGTGTCAGCTCGGGCGGTTTGACACCTTCTTCCGGAGGCTTGCTGTCATCTGCCGGTGGTTTGGTGTCGTCCGGCTTGGGCTTCGTCTTCTCGACCGCCGGCTTGCTCACAGGCCCGGGCCTGGCTTCTCTCTTTCTGCGAGCTTCCTCCGCCTTTGCAAGCCTGGCGAGCCTGTGTTGCTCTTCCGCCAGCAGCTTGGTATACGCCTCGGCTGCTTCCTTGTGGCCTGGTTTGAGCGAGAGAACAAGCTCCAGCTCTGTCCTGTAATCCTGCTCAATGCCCCGCTTGCCCTCGCACCACTGGGCCAGCTTCCAGTGCCCTTCGACATCGAAGTCGTCTGTCTTGGACGACTTCTCCGTGTAGGTTTCCCAGACAGTCGGCTTTTCCTCAATACGCTCAATGTCCTCGACGGCAATGCGAATCATGCCGTAGGTGGTCTTGACAAGAATCTCGTCAGCCTCGTAGTCCTCCTCGATAATCAGGCCCTCAATCTGCCCGCCGTTGTTGAGGATAATCACATCGCCGCGCGCCGCCACCGCGAACAGCACGAGCATGCAGGCAAAGGCAGATATCAGCAGATAGTTTCGCATGCGCATAATAGACCTCCGTTGGAGCCGGTTGATTCTACTACTATAGTATTTATACACTTGAAGGCCACTTTATTCAGAATTATCATCAAAATGTTTCAAGAATCCGCCACCAGCTTGCCTTTTGCGCAAAATGTAGTATAATTATAAATAACGACGCGCACCTTCGGCAATCACCTGCTGAACTTGCTTTCCTGAAGCCTGAAGATGCCAATAACCTCATCGCCTTTCGCTGAGAGAATTGTGATGCGAGCTAAAAACTCGAACCTGTTGTTCGCCGCGTTGCTCTTGTCCACGCTGATAGTGGTTAGCTCCTGCTCACCCGTCGGCCCCGCCGCACTCCTACTGCTCCTCGGTGGCGACGGCGATGGCGGAATTGTAATACCTCCTGGGCCCTCTGCTGACTTCACCGCAATACCGACCACCGGCACCACACCGCTTACCGTGACCTTCGTGGACGAATCGGCCGGGAATATCACCTCCTACGAGTGGGATTTCGACAACGACACTGTGATTGACGCAACCACCCGCTATGCGACCCACATATACGACACGGTCGGCACTTATACGGTAAGCCTCACTGTAACCGACCCCTTCGGCTCGGATACCGAGACAAAGACCGACTACATAACAGTAAACCCGCCGCCGCCTGAAGCAGATTTCACCGCTGATGTGACTTCCGGCCCTGCGCCTCTTACCGTAACCTTCACCGACGCCTCGACGGGAAACGTGACTTCATGGGAATGGGACTTCGATGACGATGCTGTGATTGACTCAACCACGCAGGACGCGACCTTCACCTACTATACCCCCGGCACATACACTGTCCGCCTCTCAGTCTCCGGCCCTGACGGCTCCGATATGGAGACAAAGATAGACTTCATAACTGTCAACTGGCCGCCACCCGTCGCGGATTTCACATATAATCCCGCCTCCGGCCAGATACCGCTTGCCGTCTCCTTCACCGATGCCTCAACAGGCAACGTGACCTCGTGGGAGTGGGATTTCGATAATAACGGTACAGTTGACGCGACAACGCAGGATGCCACATGGCTCTTTGACACTCCCGGCGACCACACCGTTAAGCTCACCGTCACCGGCCCCGGCGGACAGGGCGCGGAAACAAAAACTGGCTGCATACACGTAAACTGGCCCCCACCTGTCGCTGATTTCAGCGCCTCGCCCACCCTCGGCACTACACCGCTGCTTGTATACTTCACCGACGCTTCGACCGGTGTCGTTGATAGTTGGGACTGGGACTTCGGCGACGGCGGCTCAAGCACGCAAGCCAACCCTGTCTACTCATACTATACCCCCGGCACATACACTGTGAGCCTGACTGTAACCAACGATGGCGGCTCGGATACCGAAACAAAAACAGACTACATAATAGTAAATGCACCGCCGCCGGAGGCAGATTTTACCGCTGACGTAACTTCCGGCCTTGCGCCGCTTACAGTCACCTTCACCGATGCCTCGACCGGAACCATAACGTCCTGGGAGTGGGACTTCGGCGATGGCGCAACAAGCATACTCCAAAACCCCGGTCACACCTACGCGGAACCGGGATTCTATACCGTGTGGCTCAAGGTCACGGACATCTTCAGCAGCACTGATACTGAAACAAAACTAAGCTTCATCTGCGTCCAGGACCACCGCCTCCGATGGGTCGAAAAAACACCAGCAACATCACCTTCTGCAAGGAAGGGGTACGCCATGTGCTATGACTCAGGCAGAGGCGTTACCATCCTCTTCGGCGGGTACGACGGCGACTACTGCGACGACACGTGGGAATACGACGGGCAGTACTGGTGGAAACGCAATCCGGCAAACAAGCCATCCGCTCGCCAACTTCACGCGATGGTTTATGACTCTTTGCGGAGAGTGGTTGTCCTTTTCGGCGGAGAGGCTGGTAGTTACCTTAGCGATACCTGGGAATGGGACGGGACGAACTGGACTCAGAGATTTCCTGCAAATAGTCCTTCCGCAAGGGGCTATCACGTGCTGGCGTATGATTCAGCCCTTGGTGTTATTTTACTGTTCGGTGGATGTAACGGCGTAGCCAGTTGGTTGAGCGACACATGGGAATGGGATGGGATAAACTGGGCGCAAAAACTTCCAGCAAATAGCCCATCTAAGCGGGAGTCTCCCGGGATAGCGTATGATTCTACCCGAGGTTTTACCGTGCTCTTCGGCGGATTAGGATCTGGCTACACTAAATACAACGATACTTGGGAATGGAATGGGACAGACTGGACGCAGAATTCCCCATCAAACAAGCCATCAGCGCGGCGGGCGCACGCGATGGCGCATGATTCCAACCGTTGTTTAACAATTCTCTTCGGCGGCTGGACTGACGGCGGGCCCTCAGACGAAACGTGGACTTGGAATGGAAATAATTGGAATCAGGATAGCGTTTCCGTTAAGCCAACAGCCAGGAGCTCTCATGCGGTAGCTTATGATTCGCGACGCCAGAAAATCGTGCTTTTTGGAGGAGATGATGGAGCTACAAGGCTTGGCGACACATGGGAATACGGCATATTCCCGCTTGAAATCGAGACAAATATCCTGCCGGACGGGGAAGTTGGAACAGTTTATAATGCAGTTGTGAGCGCGAACTACGGGACTACGCCATACACTTTCGACCTTGACCTTGCAACTTACAACAAGCAGCTTCCGCCGGGACTGACTCTGAATGCCGACGGCACAATAACCGGCACGCCGACCGCACCCGGCAAGTACCCCTTTCTCGTCCGCGTCACCGACTCATATGTCATCCCTGCCACTGCCCTCAAACCGCTGGCAATTACAGTAGCAGGTGAGCATTTAGCTGGAGAAAAGCTGATTTTTTATGATGATTTCTCCACTTTTTCCGGCTGGACGTATGACTCTCTGAACAATCCCGGCGCAAGCATGGATTCTGACGGCAACTGGCTGTATGCTTCAGACTACGGGCCTGTGGTCGCCGGGAGTTGGTACTATATCAGTGCCACTAAGAACCTTTCAGAACCAATTACTCCTGAAGATGATTTTACATTCTATACATACGCAAAATGCCTTGATGGGGACCCGGGCAGCTCTATCGGTAATCTGATAGTTGAGCTTTTGGACGATTCAGATAATCTTGTGTGCATGATCCGCTGGCTTGACCAGCAATCCGCATCAGGCTACGGTGCCTTCAGGTTCAGAACAGAAGAGCCTGACAAACCTGATCATATTTATAACGAATGCGTTACCGGCTTTGAGACGCCAAGAAAGACCTTTGACAACAAGCTGCGGATTGACCGGTATGGCAAAACATGGGC
>CAYWBA010000183.1:4748-6712 GCA_964455955.1 uncultured Planctomycetota bacterium
TGATGTCCAGGTCGGCGATTATCACGTGTGGCAGACCACAAGAACAGCAACGAAACTGAGAATCAGGTTTTGCAAGTACTCTACTTACGGGCCGCGCGACCCGAAAGTGGACTACGTAGCGGTCGCCAAAGTATGCACCCCCTGGTCCCGCGGGAAAGATATGCCAACGGAGAATCGGGGTGTGCAGTGTGCAGTTGTCAATGGGAAAATATCTGCTGTTGGTGGGTATCCAACGGATAATGAGATAAGGGTGTATGATCCGGTGACTAACAGTTGGAGCGTGGCGGCGAACCTGCTTACGGCACGGCGCGCCACACTTGGCTGCGAAGCAGTGGGAGGCAAGATATATATCATCGGCGGCGCCGATTCGGGTGGTCAGCAGATACTTTCCGTTGAGGAGTATGATCCTTCAACTGGTGCACAGAGCTATAAAGCAGGCATGCCCACACCTGATGGAGTGTTCTGTCACTTCGGAACAGCCGTCCACGACGGTAAGATATACTGCATGGGTAATTACGTTTCGGGTCCGGCTTGGTATGGTACATGCGCAGCATATGACCCTGCCACAAACACATGGGAAGTGAAAGCGTATATGCCGACGCCACGCGGCTTTGTCGGCGCTTGTGCTTTGCATGGCAAGATATACGCTATAGGCGGATATGCGTCACCCGGAGTTGTAACGGGTGCAGTCGAGGTTTACGACCCTGAGCTTGACTCCTGGACAAGAGTGTCGGATATGCCTACACCCCGTCTTGAGTTTCAGTGTGTTGCCGCAAATGGAATAATATATGCCATTGGCGGACAGGACAGTGCCTTGAATGATGTAAATGTGGTTGAAGCATATGACCCTGCTACTGATGCATGGGTCGCAAAGACTGAGATGCCCACAGCGTTGCGCATGCTGGGCGCCTGTGAGCTAAACGGCAAGGCTTACGTAGTCGGCGGCTACGACGATACCGATAACCTTTCAACTGTCCAAATCTACGACCCGGTGGTGGGATTTGATTTGTGGCTGCCGGGACCCGATATGCCGACCCCGCGGACCACCTCGACATCATCCGTCGTGGACGGGAAGACCTATGTCATTGGTGGAAACAATGGTGGTAGTTCCCTCGATACAGTGGAAGCCTATGACCCGATAACGCGTCTATGGAGCAACAGGACAAACATGCCCACTGCAAGACAGAGTTTCGCATCATCAGTTGTCAATGGAAGGATTTATGTTATTGGCGGGAGCAATGGTGGCGGCCTTGATACGGTAGAGGAATATGACCCTGCAACAGATACATGGACAACAAAAGCTGATATGCCCACGGCGAGGTGGAACCTGACAGCCTCTGCTGTCAACGGGAAGATATATGCAACAGGCGGGAGTACTGGCGGCCCTGGAGGTATCACCACAGTCGAGGAATACGACCCGGCAACAGACACATGGACAACTGGACTGGCGAGCATGCCCACTGCCAGGCAAAGCCACACTTCGTCAGTTATGGATGGGAAAATATACATCATTAGTGGGTATAGCGGCGGTGGTCTCGATACGGTGGAGGAGTATGACCCTGCAACGGATACTTGGAAGACGGCATTGACAGACATCCCGACCATGAGATGGAACCTGACTTCATCTTCAGTTAACGGGAAAATTTACGCAATAGGTGGCAGTGATGGTGGTGGACTCGATACGGTTGAGGAGTACAACCCGGCGACAGATACCTGGGGAGCGAAGACAAGCATGCCTGCCGTAAGATGGGGCATGAGCCCTTCATCTCCTGTAACCAATGGGCAAATCTATGTTATCGGCGGTTACGATGGCAGTGATTACCTGCCGACGGTGGAGATGTACATCCCGTGATTTGGGGGCAAATGAAATGTGATTGCCGGAACGGACTTTTGCTAACATTTCGGCTTTGAAAGCGTATAATAGTGTGGAAGAAGGGTTAAAGGTTCAAAGTTGAAAGTTAAAG
>CAYWBA010000184.1:0-6620 GCA_964455955.1 uncultured Planctomycetota bacterium
TGAGACGCCGTAGCCTGTAAGAGAAACGCCTCTCAGGAATTCAGTGCTTGCTTTTTTGAGGTCACCGATTACTGCAAGCGTGCCGGCACCGTCCCTTGGAGTCCCGTTTTCCTCGCGCCCCGCGCACGGGTTGTGCTGGGTCCCGTTGTATATCACGTAACCCACGCTGCCTGCAAGCAAAATCCGTGTTCCTATGCCTATGGTCTTGTAGTACGGGTCGCACATAAGCGGGCTCAACTGGCCCGCGCAGCAGTATGTCGCATTACTCATTCTGGGCCGAAGCGTACCCATGTAGGTATAAATAGGCCTTTTTCCCGAACGGTTGACCGCAACGTTGTAGTTCTGATAGGCGTTGCGGGGGTTAAGAAGCCATGCGTCGTTTAGGTCTTCAAGCCCCAGAAGCGTCTCGATTTCCGTGCGCGGGTAGCAGTCCGTGCCGTAGGCCGTGGCCTTAAACAGGACATCCTTGCCAGCCACAAGATCTTCAATCACATGCGCCCCGCCGTAGCGGAACCTGCCTGGAAAGACCTTGTTCCTCGGGTCGTCGTCCGGAAGCTGCGTGGCGCCCAGGTAGCAGTCCACAGCCGCGATCCCGCAGTAGGCCTGAATGTTATTGAGCCAGGCTTTTTCAATTTTCATCTTCGGCGCTGTGTGGCCGACGTTGAAAAGTATTCCGCTTGAGCACATCGGGCCGAACGTGCCGGTTGTTACAACATCCACCTCTTGTGCCGCCTTCGCGGGCCCTTTCTCATCAACTATGTCAATTATCTCCTCGGCAGTCACGACAACCGCCTGCTTCTTGCGAATCTTCTCGTTTATCTCTTCGTAGGTCTTTGCCATTATCTTGCCGCCTTTCGCGCCAGATGCTCGCTTACTGATTCAATCGCCCCGAAAGGGCAGCTCGGAATGCAAAGCTCGCACGCTATGCAACGCTCGGAGTCAAATACCACCTCCCGGGTAACCGGGTCAACCGACAGCGCCTTCGGAAGGCACTGCGCCACACACACCCCGCAGTGCGTGCATTTTTCCTGCGTAAGAACTATGTTCTTGTTCGGCAGGATAACTGTCACGTTAATACTCGCAAGGTAGTCAAGAGCCGATTTAAGGTCAGCAGCGCTCCCCTGCAGCGTGGCGAACATGGTGCCTTCTTCTTCAGGGTTTATCTTGGCCTGCAGGATGTTAAGCGTGAGATGGAAGTCCCGGATAAGCTTTGTGACTATCGGCTTGTCCACCGTGTCAGGTTTGAAATGGAATATCGCGCTTTTCTGAGGCATTTTTGTTCTCCCTTCTTCATTTTCCATTCTTACCGCAGAGGCGCAGAGTACGCAGAGTCCGGAAAACCAAGAATTTTCTTTTTGTTCCGGACCAAGACTAAATCTGTCCCCTCTTCTTCCCTCTGCGTTCTCCGCGTCTCTGCGGTTAAACAAGCCCCTGATTATTTCCCTCTCTGTGTCTCCGTGGCCAATCCTTTTAAATAAGCTTTATGTCTCCCCAAAATCCAATCCTGTCGCCCGCCGCAACAACGAGGCCCCTCAGCTTGAACTCTTTCGGACAATCCTGGACAACCTGCGCCACATCCTCAGGCGAATGCACCCGGTTCGCAATTGCCGTTGCGGATGCGTCAGCGTAGGCGCAGTTCTTTGCCACCGCGACTACTGCGTCAGCCGAACCAAACGAAAGCGACGGACCTATCTGGCCGCTTGAGGTGCACACGCCAAGCCCCCTGGCCGAGTTCGGCACTTGCAGGCGCACCCTGTCGGTAAACGGCGAGTCTTCCCCGGCGTAGAGATGCAATGTTGCCGGCCGCGAGAGCGCAAGAAAGACATCCCCGCCGTTTTCCACAATCACGGAGCGGGACTCCGTCAGGAGTGCCCGCCCGACGTACTCAGCTATCGCACCTGCGACCGAAGCCATTGGGCCGACGCCGCAGCTTGCCGAAGCACTTGCCATGCTGCGTACAATGGGCGCATCTGTGTCTTCCACCTGGTATGGGGCAAGTGTGCGTGCGAATTCCCCGTCGCGTTCGATATGATGCTCTATGTCGCTGCGGGCCTCGCCAAGAGCTTGGTAGGCGAGCGCCTCCAACTGTCTTGCCGTCTCGCAGCCTTGCGGGCGGGTGCTACTGTCTTGCTGCCTTGCTGGCGGGCGCTGCTGTCTTGCTGCCGGGCGCTGCCCGGTGCAACCCGGTGCTGCCTGCTGCAACTGTCTTGCTGCCTTGCTGGCGGGCGCTGCTGTCTTGCTGCCGGGTGCTGCCCGCTGCAACCCGCTGTTTTCGGCAAAGATGAGGAGGTCGCTTTCCCTTATCTTAACCTCAAACCGGCAAAGGCCTTTCGGCGCCAGTCTTGCTGTCTCGCTGTCTCGCTGCCTTGCTGGCGGGTGCAACCCGCCGCTGCCTGCTGCCACCTGGTGCAACCCGGTCTTCCTGTAAAATCTTTCTTGATAGAGATTTTTCATATCTTCATTTTCCATTCTTGCCACAGAGGCACATAAGAGTTCAAAGTTACAGGTTCAAGGTTAAAGGAAATAGGGTTGCGCGTAGCGCTCAAATAACTTGTAACCTGCAACCTTAAACCTTCAACTTCTTTGTCCGTTTTTACAGTACGAATTTCTGAGAGTCAAGAAAAAGGTATTGCAAACAGCGGTACTCATTATTAAAGTTGGCAGGTGGGTTGCACCTGCGGGCGAAGTGGCGCAGCCACCGGGTTGAACCCGGCAACAAGGAAGTACTTGCAGCACCTCGAAACGCAACAGGGAAAATGTACAGTACCCCCAAAGAGAAGGGCGGGTTGCAGCGGGCAGCGGCGGGTTGCACCCGCCGGCAAGGCAGCGAGACAGCGAGGTGGCGCAGCCACCGGGTTGCACCCGGCAACAAGGAAGTGCTTGCAGCACACCCAGGCTCTGGGGAGGAGGGATTTGAATGATTCACTATACCTGCGACATGTGTGCGAAGCGAATCAACTCCGAGGCTGAGCCGCGGTTTCGTGTTCTTATAGATATTGAGCAGATGCGGCCTGGTGAAGATGACTCTGACCTGGAAGAAGAAGATGACAATGACTTCGACTGCAAACCGAACAGCGGTCAGGAGAACGACGAGGGCATATATCGGAGTTTCAAGTTTGACCTGTGCCGCGAGTGCGCCGCGGCTTATCTCCGCAACCCTCTTGCAAGATCTTACATATATAGCGAGATGCCCAGAAGGTTGCGGTTTCTTGACAACTGACATGGCCGGAACTGGGAAATTTCACCGCAGAGACGCAGAGTACGCGGAGAAGAAAAGGACAAAGGCAAAAAAATTGATAATTCTTAAAAGAGAAAAAAGTTTTGGTTTCCTCTGCGTACTCTGCGTCTCTGCGGTAAGAAAGCTGGAGCTGATTGAGGTAGAATGATGTACTACATAGGCCTTGACGTCGGGTCTGTCAGCCTGAACGTCGTCGTCCTTGACAACGAATTAAACGTTCTCGAGGAACACTACACTCGCACGCACGGCCGGCAGCTTCAGGTGACTCATGATGCCCTTGAAGATATTCTTGCCCGCTATCCGCGTGAAAAGGTCAGAGGCATGGCCGTAACCGGCATAGGCGGCAAGCTGATTTCAGAGATTCTCGGCATTCCTTTTGTCAACGAGATTGTCGCGCAGGCTCTCGCCACCGGGAAGTTTTACCCCGAAGTAAAAACCATAATCGAGATAGGCGGCGAGGACTCCAAGCTTATCCGCATCGAGCATGATGAAGCGGGTAGCACCCGCCGGCGAGATAACCACTCGAAATGCAACAGGGAAAATGGACAGTACCCCGAAAAAGGATGCTGCCTTGCGAACCCAGGCTCTGGGGCTGGGCGTACCCGTGTTGTTGACTTTCGCATGAACATGCTGTGCGCCGCCGGGACCGGTTCTTTCCTTGACCAGCAGGCTTCCCGCTTAGGGGTGAGTATTGAAAAAGAGTTTGGCGAGCTTGCATTAAGAAGCGAGAGGCCGCCGCGAATAGCCGGGCGCTGCTCCGTGTTCGCCAAGACTGACATGATTCACCTGCAGCAGGAGGCGACGCCTGTACACGACATTGTCGCCGGCCTTTGCTATGCCCTTGTAAGAAACTATACCTCCGCGATAGCCAAGCGGAGTGACTTTGTCGAGCCGATTGCGTTCCAGGGCGGTGTTGCCGCCAACGCTGGCATTGTACGGGCGTTCAGGGACATACTCCAGACAGACGTTATCATCCCCGAGCACTACGCATCCATGGGCGCAATAGGCGCGCTTGTAAACATGATTGAAGAAGGGGCTGAAACTGATTTCAATAACTACTCGGCTATTGCAGAGTACCTTGAACATCGAAAGGTGGATGCCGAGATACTGCCGAGGCTGACAGGCGGTGATTATGATATCCAGGTTGACATAGTTCCGTTCAAGGCGGGGCAGGGTGGTAAAATCGATGCGTGGGTTGGCATCGATGTAGGCTCAATCTCCACCAACGTGGTCGTGATAGACCGGGACCGCAACGTCCTGGCCCGGCGCTACCTCATGACTGCCGGCCGCCCCATACAGGCTATGACAGACGGGCTTTACCAGGTCGGCCTGGAAGTGGGTGATAAGGTGCGCGTGCTTGGAGCCTGCACCACCGGCTCCGGCCGGTATCTCACCGGCGACTTCGCGGGCGCCGACCTTGTGAAAAATGAAATCACCGCACACGCCACCGGCGCCGCCGCTGTGGACAAGCGGGTGGACACTATCTTCGAGATTGGCGGGCAGGACTCCAAGTATATCTCGCTTGAGAACGGCGCAATTGTGGACTTTACCATGAACAAGGTCTGCGCCGCCGGAACTGGTTCCTTCCTTGAAGAACAGGCTGAGAAGCTTGACATCGCAATCAAAGATGAATTCTCCAAAATAGCACTTGAGGCGCAGGAACCCGTCCATCTCGGCGAGCGCTGCACAGTCTTTATGGAAACCTCGCTCAAACACATGCAGCAGCAGGGCGTGCCAAAGGATTCTCTTGTCTCCGGCCTCTGCTACTCGATAGTTTACAACTACCTCAACCGCGTTGTCGAAGACCGCAGGGTTGGGGATTACATATTCTTCCAGGGCGGCACCGCGTACAACCGCGGCGTTAAAGCTGCATTTGAGGAAATAACCGGGAAGAAAATCACCGTCCCGCCGCACCACGACGTGCTCGGTGCAATAGGCTGCGCGATTATCGCCCAGGAGGCGCTGCCGCACGGTCCATCAACGTTTCGCGGGTTTAACCTCAGAGACGTCAAGTACGCAGTTGATACATTCACCTGCCAGGACTGTTCCAATCACTGCGAGGTGAAGCGTGTCTCGATTGAGGGCGAGGCGCCTCTCCATTATGGCTCGCGCTGCGGCAAGTACGATGAAGAGAGCAAAACAAAGAAAGGTAAGGAACTTCCCCGCCTGTTCCGCGAGCGCGAAAAAATCCTTCGCACAACCTACCCCAAGGACAAGCCTGACAATCCTGTCGGCAGGAAAATCGGCATACCCCAGGTTGGCATGTATTTCGAGCTTTTCCCCTTCTACAAAGCCTTCTTCACCGAGCTCGGCTTTGATGTCGTGACATCCGACAATACGAACCGCGAGATAATCAACAGGGGCCTTGACGTGGTTCTTGCGGAGCACTGTTTTCCTATCAAGGTCGCCCACGGCCACGTACTGAATGTGCTCGACAAGGGCGTTGACGTGCTGTTTATTCCATGCATCGTTAACATGCCGCCCCTCTCCGAGGGCATGGAGCGCTCCTACAACTGCCCTTATGTCCAGTCCATACCTTACCTGATGGAAGCGGCCATTAACTTCTCGCGCTACGATGTCGAGGTGCTCAAGCCGGTATTGCATCTTGAATGGGGTCTTGAGCGCATGGAGGAAGACCTTGCCCGTGAAATGCGCGTTCACGGTTTCTCAAAGAAGGATGTAAAGCAGGCAGCAAAAGTGGCGCACGAGACGCAGCAGAAATTCTACCAGACTCTTGAGGGGAGGGGCCGCGAGGTTCTCTCAAGCCTTCCTGAAGATTCCAAGACCATGGTGATTGTCTCGCGCCCGTACAACGGCTGCGACTCCGCGCTCAACCTCAATATCCCGGAAAAGCTGCGCGACCTCGGCGTTCTTGCCATCCCGCTTGACTATCTGCCGCTTTCTGAAGTGACAGACCTTGCGGAAGATTTCCCGCACATGTATTGGAAGTACGGCCAGAAAATCCTGGCTGCTGCCCGCATAATCGCAGGAGACGACCGGCTCTATCCAGTCTATATTACAAACTTCGGCTGCGGGCCCGACTCCTTTATTACCAAGTTCTTCGCAAAAGAGCTTAAGGGAAAGAAACCCTGTCTGATAATAGAGGTGGACGAACATTCCGCCGATGTGGGCGCTATCACCCGCTGCGAGGCCTACCTCGACTCGCTGCGGAACGTCAGGAAGCAGGAAGTGAAAAAGTTCCGCGCCACCAAGGCCCATTTCAACCTCAACGAGGACAATCGCACGCTCTATATTCCGCACATGGACGACCACGGAGTAGCATTTGCAGCCGCACTTCGCGGCTGCAAATGCTACTCCGTGGTCGTCCATGTGCGGACTATAGAGCGTGCGATTGTCCTCGTTGAGGTAAAGAGTGTCAGAG
>CAYWBA010000185.1:0-2413 GCA_964455955.1 uncultured Planctomycetota bacterium
AAGTCTCCTACGGGCCGCAGGACGTCGCCGGCGTTGAGTATGAGCGAGACATAGGCGAGCCCGGCAGCTACCCGTTCACGCGCGGCATCCATGCCACCATGTACCGCTCGCGGCCCTTCACAATGCGCCAGTACGCGGGTTTCGGAACGCCAGTCGAAACCAACCAGCGGTTCAGGTACCTTATCGAGCACGGGCAGAATGCGCTTAACGTCGCCTTTGACCTGCCGACGCAGAACGGGCTTGATTCCGACGACCCGCGCGCAGCCGGCGAGGTCGGCCGCGTGGGAATGGCGATTGACACGCTGGCCGATATGGAAACAGCCTTTGATGGCATTGACCTCTCGAAAATCTCCGTCTCGCTCACAATCAACCCCATCGCCTCGGTAATGATAGGCATGTACAAGGTGGTCGCAGAGAAGCAGGGTGTGCCCAACGACCGCGTAATGGGCACTGCCCAGAACGATATTCTCAAAGAGTACGTGGGCCGGGGCACGTGGATTTTCGATGTCGAGCCCTCACTGCGGCTCATTACCGACACCATAGAGTTTTGCGCAAAGGAGCTGCCGCGCTACTTCCCGCTTTCAGTCTGCGGCTACCACATCCGCGAGTCAGGCGCAAACCCCGTCCAGGAGATGGCCTACGCCTTCCTGATAGCAAAGGAGTACGCGCAGCGGGCAATAAAGCGCGGGCTCACGCCTGACAGCTTCCTCGGAAGGTTCAGCTTCAACTTCGACATCCACGGCAACTTCTTCGAGCAGATTGCCAAGTTCCGCGCGGGCCGCAGGCTGTGGGCCAAAATCTGCAAGGAAGACCTCAAGGCTGAAAACCCTAAATCCATGATGCTGCGCGGAATCTTCGGCGGCGGAGGCGGCGGGCTCACTATCGAGGAGCCGGAGAACAACATCGTGCGCACCGCCTACTACGCGCTCGCCGGAGCGCTTTCCGGCACGCAGACAATGGCCCTCTGCTGCTACGACGAAGCCTACACCATCCCCTCAGAAAAAGCATCGCTCATCGCGCTTCGCACAATGCAGCTTATGCAGGAGGAAATCGGCGTCTGCGATACGGTGGACCCGCTCGCAGGCTCCTACTACATCGAGTGGCTTACAAACGAAATAGAAAAACGCATTGTCGACGAGATGAGCCACATCGATGCACTGGGCGGCATTGTAAAGTGCATCGCGAACGGCTATATCCAGAAACTCGTTTCAATGCAGGCTTACGAAGAGGAGAAGAATATCCGCTCCGGCAAGATTCCGAAAGTCGGCGTAAACAAATATACATCCGAGGAAAAGGCATCCCGCGAAGTCAAGCTGCACGAGTTCGACCCCGGGGCGCAGGAAGAGCAGATTAAGCGCCTCCAGGAAGTGAAGGCGAAGCGCGACAGCGCGCAGGTTGAGAGTTCACTTGCGGTACTCCGGGATAAAGCTGCAAATACTGAAGAGAACCTCATGCCCTGCATTATGGACTGCGTGCGCGCTTACTGCACGGTCGGCGAGATGAGCAACGTCTTCCGCGAAGTCTTCGGCGAGTTCAAGGAACCAATTGACTTTTAGAATCTCCGCCCAGAAACACGTGGAAGAAAAGCCGGAGTGAGGAATGAAGCGGATAATACAAGCAGGAATTTGGGTCTTGCTGATATGCCTTGTGGTATTTGCGATGTTCCCAATGACGTGCAGATTTCTCTCGTTGCGCATAGGCAGAACCGAGAAACTTGATATTCTTCTTCTCATTACGGCTTCAACGATACTTTTTGTGTTTGACTTTGCCCTGGGCAAAAAGTTCAGGCCAAAGGAAGTGGCGAGAGATATAAAACCCGGACTTCTGCTGAGGCATCTGCCGCAGGTTATGGCAATCCTTTTTACACCCATGTTTGCAACGATAGCTCTTATTGAAGTTGGCCGCGGAAATTTGTCGCATGCCTTCATTCCATTCCTGTTTTCGGCCGGGCTTGCTCTTGTTGTTCTGTGGACTTCTGTCGCTGACAGGCTGAGAATGCCGGGATTCGGGCTGGGAAATGTCCGCCGGACAACTCTTGTAGGAACCGGCGCTCTTGCTTTAACTGTAATATCCGTAGTATGCGCATTTAGAAATACCGCGTTCCAGTGTTCCAGAGAACTATCTTCCTTGCCATCCTCGACAAATGCCTCAGATAATTGGGCGTTAGCAGAAAGGAGATGGCAAGAGAGCGCGGAGACTTTTCCTGTGATTATGCTTGTATTTGTCTCAATTCTTGCGCTTTCGTTTATGATCGGTATCGCCGCAAGGCGGAAACAGAAAACAGATGAGACAGGTACGAAGCGGAAACTGCAACCAGGATTGATATTCGCGATTACATTCGTGGCGCTGAGTGTGGCCTGGATTGCATACAAGTCGTATTGCATAACATTAAAAGGTGCTTTTGTTTCTTTTG
>CAYWBA010000185.1:2423-6616 GCA_964455955.1 uncultured Planctomycetota bacterium
CTGGCCTATCTTCCCTGCTTCATGGGCGACAGCGAGCCGTCATTGCGGCGGTTCCGCCAACCCGAGCCAAAGCACGATCTGGGGCTGTGGTTGCTTTATCACCGCGACTTGCGGCGCACCAAGCGGGTGCGGTTGTTCCGTGAGCACATGCAACGCGAAATAGCCAAGCAACGCGCCTTGTTCGAAGGGCAGCTTGCATGTGGGCATAGATATAGTATAAACAATCCACTCCCGGCTGAAGCGATACAGGCGACGTATATTATACTGTCTGTTTCCATTGCATTCTTCTTATCTGATGCTTTGTATGGCAGACAAAGAAAGAAACCCCTCACAGAAGCCAGTGGAAACGAACTAAGGCTGATACACCTGCCGCAGGTGATGGTGGTTCTGCTTGTGCCAATCTGGTTTGTCTGGATCAATCTTGAAAGCCGCAGAGGTTTGCTACACCCCGAATTGGAAATTTTGACGTTGGCAGCTGCAATGGTTCTGGTTTTTCTCTGGGGCACTGTCGCGACAAAGACGAGAAAACCTGGAATAACGCTGGGCGCAATAAACCGTATTCGTCTTATAGAGAACGGAGCTATCGCGCTGGCAGTTGCCTTTCTTGTCCTAACTTTAACCCTGAGCGTAGAGCGGTTTATTCTTGCACACACAACAGCTTTTCGCTCCTTTACAATGGGTCCTCCAAAATGGCTGGCTGTTGTGCATATAATGGGATCAAGAATGATTTTTATGATTTTTTCGTTTGTTTATATTGTGGCTTTCTTTATCGTACTTGTTATTGATATTGACCTTGCCGTACGGCGCAGGAAAAAGCCGCGGATGGACATGAATTTACACGTAGAAAAACAGGGAAAAATTTAGCGAAAGGTTTAATATGAAACAGCCGCTCGATGGAGTTCGGGTACTTGACCTGACAAGGATGCTGACCGGCGGGTACGCCGCGATGCTGCTCGGCGACCTGGGCGCGGAGGTGATAAAGATTGAAGCGCCCGGCAAGGGCGACCCCCTGCGGCAGATGCCGCCCCACTTCGTGAAAGGCGAAAGCGCCTACTTCCTCTCCATCAGCCGCAACAAGAAAAGCGTGACCCTCGACCTGCGCACCGATGAGGGAAGAGAAATCTTCCATGAGCTTGTCAAGAAGGCGGATGTCGTTTTCGACAACTTCCGGCCGGGAGTGTTACAGAAACTCAACGTGGACTACGAAACACTCAAGAAGATTAACCACTCGATAGTTTGCTGCTCCATTTCCGCCTATGGCCAGACAGGCCCGCTCAAGGATGGCCCGGGCTTCGACCTGGTGATACAGGCGCTCTCGGGAATGATGAGCTACACCGGCGAGCCGGGCCGCGTGCCTGTGCGAATGGGCGCGACAATGGGCGATTTGGCCGGCTCCATGTTCGCTGTCTACTCAATCTCCGCAGCACTGCTGGCAAAGGAGAAAACAGGCGAAGGGCGCTGCATTGACCTATCGCTACTCGACTGCCTGATTTCCATGCACACCTACGTCTCCACCTACTACTGGCTCGGCGGGCAGCTCCCGGAACTCCAGGGAAGCGGCCACATGAGCGTCGTACCTTACCGTGCATACCGGACAAAAGACGGGTTTCTGACAATCGCCGTCTTCGTCGAAAAATTCTGGCAACTGCTCTGCAATGTAATCGGCCAACCCGAGCTGGGCGACGATGAGCGCTACAACTCCACCGCAAAGCGGCTCGAGCGCAGAAGCGAAGTGGACTCCCTTCTCGAAGAGAAATTCCCCGAGAAGACGAACGACGAGTGGATGGAGCTCCTCAACAAGGAAGGCGTGCCCGCAGCACCCGTGCTTGCGCTCGACAAAGTCTTCGAGCACCCGCAGGTCCGCCAGCGCGAGATGGTCGTCGAGGTAGAGCACCCCAAAGGCGGCAAGATAAAGATGATTGGAAACCCCGTAAGGCAGCCCGGTGTCGAGGACCAGCCGCTCGCACCCACGCCCACACTCGGACAGCATACAGAGGAAGTTCTCAAAAACATCCTGAGCTTCACTGATGAAAAAATCAGCGAGCTGAGAGAGAAAAACATCATTTAGTCCCGCAGGAGGCACGCATGCGAATTGGTATTGATGTAGGCGGAACTTTCACCGACTTCCTGCTCACACACGATGACGGAACAAGCCAGGTCTACAAGGTGCTCTCCACCCCGGACGACCCTTCAGTGGCTACCATGAAAGGCATTGAAGAAATGGCCGGGGACAGGAACATTACATCAAAAGAGTTCCTCCAGGATGTCCAGGTCATCGTCCACGGCACCACAGTAACCACCAATGCTGTGCTTACCAGGACCGGCGCGAAAACCGCCCTGCTCACGACAAAAGGCGTCCGCGACGCACTCGAGATGCGCAGGGGCATACGCGAAGAGCAGTACAACAACCGCTACGAGAACGTGCGCCCCCTCGTCGAGCGGTACCTGCGTTACCCGGTTAATGAGCGCCTCGATTACAAAGGGGATGTATTGGCGCCCATAAGCTCGGACGATGTAAACTCCGCCGCGCAGCTCTTTCTCAAGGAAGGCGTGCAGGCAATTGCGATATGCTTCATGAACTCGTTCGCAAACGGCGAGCATGAGGAGGTCGCAGCCAGCATTATCCGCGAGAAGCTGCCCGACGCCTACCTCACCGTCTCAAGCGACTTCCTGCCCTCCATCAGGTTCTACGACCGCATAAGCACAACAGTCCTTAACTCATACGTCGGCCCGATACTCCGGCACTACCTCCAGGCCCTGCTCGAACATCTCAAAGAGCAGCAGTACAAGGGCATTCTCCTCATTATGCAGTCCAACGGCGGCGTTATCTCGCCGCAGGTCGCAATCAACAGCGCGGCCGTCACCCTGCTCTCAGGGCCCGCAGGCGGGCCTGTCGCAGGCGTCTGGTACGCAAGCGAGCAAAGCTACGACGACTGCATAACCATGGACATGGGCGGCACCAGCTTCGACGCGGCGCTCGTCAAGGACCGCACTCCACTCGTCACAACCGCAGGCGATATTGACAGGCTGCGCATCGCCCTTCCAATGCTCAACGTCGTTACAATCGGCGCTGGCGGCGGCTCTATCGGCTGGATTGACGAGGGTGGCCTCCTGCGTATGGGCCCGCAAAGCGCGGGCGCAAAGCCGGGCCCCGTATGCTACTCCCTCGGCGGCGAGCAGCCCACCTGCACCGATGCCGACCTGGTGCTCGGCTACCTCGACAAAGACTATTTCGCAGGTGGGAAAATCAAACTGGACATCAAAAAAGCCCAAAGCGCTGTCGAAAAGCAAATTGCAAAACCCCTCGGCCTGAGCCTGCACGAGGCTGCGGCAGGAATGTACAACCTGATTAACACAAACATGGCCGCCGCAGTGCGTGAAGTCGCAGTCAAGCAGGGCCAGGACCCGCGCGACTTCCCGCTTGTCGTCGCAGGCGGTGCAGGCCCTAACCACGCATGCCAGATAGCGCTTGAGCTCGAAATCCCGCTCCTCATCATCCCGCGCGAGTCTTCCATTTTCTGCGCCGCGGGAATGCTCATGGGCGACCTCAAGCACAACTTCGTCAAGACCTATGCCACCCTCCTGTCCAAAACCGACAAGAACCGCTTCCAAACCCTCTTCGAGGAAATGAAAAATACAGGCGTAGAGCTCCTCGAAACTGAAGGAATAAGCCCTCAAGCCGCGCAGTTCGTCTACTCACTCGACCTGCGATACGTGAACCAGTACCACGAGGTCAACGTCGAGGTGGCCGCAGAGGAAGTCGCCTCCTGCAACTTCGAGTCAATGGCGGGCAAGTTCCACCCCAAGCACAACCTGCTCTTCGGCTACTCGCTCCAACAGGAAGGCTCCCCGGTCGAGCTTATCAACATGCGGCTCGTTACCATCGGCGTTACCGAGAAGCCGAAGTTCCTCCCCATGAAAAACGATGGCGAAGACCCCGCCGGGTCGCTCAAGCGCAAGCGCCGCGTCTACCTCCCCCGGCAGAAAGAGTTCGCGGAAGTGGATGTCTTCGACGGCTTCGGCCTGCGATACGGCAACAGGATAACAGGCCCCGCAATTATCGAGCAGGTCAACACGACAACATTCGTTACGCCCGAATACAAAGTGCTTACAGACAGGTTCGGTAACTACACGCTCTACCTGCCGGAAAAAGAGGAAGAAATGCCAGCGAAGGAACCTCGCCTGTTCTTTTC
>CAYWBA010000186.1:0-6560 GCA_964455955.1 uncultured Planctomycetota bacterium
AGCCTCGATAATACCTTTCGAAATTGCCAGTCCGAGACCTGTACTTCCCGACTGGCTCTGGAGAGATTTTTCAATCTGGTAGAACTTGTCAAAGATTCGCTGGAGGGCATCCGGCGGGATGCCCTTTCCGTTGTCAATCACACAGACTGAGGCAAGAATATCTGTGGCTTCAAAAAGATTTACAGTCACGTGCGTGCCGGGCGGGTTATGCGAAACAGCATTGCCAAGAAGGTTTGTAAGCACCTGGGTTACCGAGTCGCGGTCGAAGTAGCACTCGACGGAGCTGTCAAACTCGCCCAGCGCGATATGGGAGCCTTTTTCAGCAGCCCTGTTTTGCAGGCTTGCAACAACCTCCCCGGCAACGGACCTGAGCGTGTGCATGGAGAAGTCGAGCTTGAGGCGGCCCTGCTCAATTCTTGAGATGTCGAGGACATCATTTACCATGCGCGAGAGCCGGTCAATATTTCGCATAGCCATATCGAGCCATCTCTCCTGCTCCTCGGAGACAGGTCCGGCAGTGCCGTCGAGGATAAGCTGGATAGAGCTCTTGACCGCGGTCATGGGCGTACGCAGTTCGTGGGAAACCATGGACATAAAACCCGACTTGAGTTCGTCGAGCTTGCGCAGCTTGTCAACGAGCTCGCGTTCAGAGCGCAGTTTTTCCTGCGCCACCTGTATCTGGGCCCTGTGCTTGACCTCGACGAGTGCGGCGTTTGCAGTAGAGAGGAAGCGGGAGTAATGGTCAGAAACTGCGGAGATAAGCTGTATGGTGCTGGCGATAAACGTACCTGGCAGGCTGCTGCCGAATGCCAGGACGGCGGAGGTTCTCTCGTTGATGGCGATGGGGCAGGCGAAGTAGGATTTCAGGCCCCGGGTGCCGGCTTCGTCAACAGTTGAGCCGCGCAGGTCGAGTTCAACTTCACTTTTTCGCCACGATACTCCACTGAAGTCGCGAACCGAGTCCAGGATTCTCGACTTGAAATCGGAGATGAACTTCCGGCCGACCGGCTCTCTGAGCCTGAGCTGCGCCACGGGTTTTTCAGCAGTCAGGTCAGCAAAAGCGGCGACGGGAAAGGCGAAAAGGTGCCGGGCAAACTTAACCACATATGTAAAGACTTCCTCAAGGGAAGCCGGCAGGAGAAATCTCGAATCTTCACTTGCGGGCTTGTCCATGGATTTTTCAACCTCCCTGCAGCGTCCGGTCTGCCAAGTTCCCGCACCTACCCAGGTGCAGCATACCAGAAGACGGTTCCAAAAGCAACCCGTAATCTGAACAAAAGAATGTCAATTTCACCATATTCCGTAGCACCGACATTTTTGCGAGAAACAAGAAATTGCTGCAAGGGGCGCGCTGTAAATAGACTTTGATTAGGGCGGGTTGGCAGCTATAATATTGCAGCGCGAGGTGGATACTACAAGAAATCTCCGAAACGGGATTCGGCTGCGAAGGGTGAAATAAGGGAGAGAGAGGTGGCGCAGAGGAAGCTAATAGGCTTCGGCAGACCGGCACTCGTTCTCAACATGAACTTTGCAAAAAGCTGGCAATCGGGATGCCATTTTTATATTATATTGATAGAGCAAGTCGCCTGTTCAGGAAGCTGATTTAGCGCGGGGAGGGAGAAATGAAGAAGGTACTCGTACTGGCGCTCTTTGCCGTGTCTCTTTTTACATGCTTGGAAGCCGCGGCTCAAGACAAGGCTCTGGAGGAAGAGAAGAAACGTGAGCAGAGGATACAGAAACTGATTACGGATTTGGGGGATGAAAACTGCCTGGACCGCGGCGAGGCCGCAATTGAACTGGCGGAAATCGGCGACACAAGGGCGGTTGAGCCTATTATCAGGCTGCTCAAAGACCAGGACAGCTATGTCCGCAACAAGGCTGCGGAGGCCCTCGGCATCCTTGGTGACATGTGGGCGGTTGGCGCCCTGATTGGGGCGTTAAAGGACAAAGAACACAAAGTCCGTGGCTCCGCCGCGGAGGCCCTGGGCCAGATAGGCGACAAGAGAGCTCTTACGCCTCTCATCGTGGTTCTCAAGGGCGACAAGGAGGCGCATGTCCGCGCCGGTGCCGCAGGGGCGCTGGGAGATATTGGTAATGCGGGCGCGGTTGAAGCCCTGACTGGCGCTTTGAAAGACAAGGCCGGGGATGTCCGCCGGGCTGCTGCATGGGCCCTCGGCAAGATAGGCGACAAGCAGGCGGTCCAGCCCCTAATCGGCGCGCTGAAAGACAAGGACAAGAATGTCCGCGCCAACGCGGCGAGGGCGCTGGGAGACATAGGCATAAAGAAAGCGGTTAAGCCTCTTATCGCCGCACTGAAAGATGATGACGAGTATGTGCGCAACAGGGCTGCGCAGGCGCTGGGCAAGATTTGCGATGAGAGGGCGGTCGGGCCCCTGGCCGAGGCCCTGGGGGACAAGGATGAATGGGTCCGCCGCGATGCCGCGGCAGCATTGCGAAAGATTGGTGATGCGAGGGCGGTTGGGGCCCTGATTGGCGCGCTGAAAGACCCGGCCGAAGATGTGCGCCGCGAGGCTGCGGCAGCCCTGAAGGCGATAACAGGCGTGAAGGGCCTCGACGACAGCTACGCCAAGTGGAAAGCGTGGTACGAGGACAACAAGAAAAAGTAGCTGTCCCGCTTATGCTCGAACCCGCGGTCTCGGCAAACGCTCAAAACCCCCCTCCGGCACTACCGCACGCGGCAGAGAACAACCGTGCCGGTCGCTGTAATCTCCTGCCAGAGGAGCACATCGCAGCCGGACACACCTGAAACTATAACCGGCATGGCCGCCTCCCCGGATGTGTTTGATATGAGTACCGGCGGGGAGGAACTTCCGGAGGGGTAGCTCGAAAAGGCAATCTGGTAATTCTGAGCCAGGTTGGAGTTATCGCTCCAGACAACTTGAGGAACACTCCCGCGGTAAGAGATGCTTGGATTAACCGAGTTGCCGCCATTGGCAGATATGTTTGCCGGGACCTGCCACGCACCGCCGGAAAAGACGTTGATGTAGACATCGAAGTTGGTGCCGGGCGTATCATCCATCCAGGCTGCCGCGACTTCGCTGGTGCCCTGGCAAGAAGCGATGCACGGACGCCTTGAGGCACCGGGCGTATTGGAAACAACGCCGAGAGATTCCCACGTGCCGGGTCCGGTGCGCCGGGCCGAAAGAATTTCCCAGACCCCTAATGGAGCCTCGCTCCAGACCACATAGGGCGTTGTGGAGATACAGGCAACGGCCGGGCTCTCGGAATTCAGCGCGCCATCGTTGACAAGCTCCACCGGGCCGGGCGTTCCGCCGGAGACCGGACAGTAGTGGATAATATAGCAGCCGCCAGTCAATTCCTTCCAGACCACGTGCAACGTATCTGTACTGTCAGCCGCAAGGTCAGGTTCGCCGGCACTGGCGCTCGAGAGCTGGAGGGGCGCCAGCCAGCTTGCGCCATCATAATACGTGTATAACACCTGGCCTGACTCAACGTAAACAAGATGTATGTTCCCGTCCGTCGTGACAGCAATGCACGGCTCTGCCGCCCCTGTCACCGACACGGTGGCTGCGGCCGGGGTGCTCCAGCTCGCTCCGTCGTACTCGGAGAAATATATCTGAGGAATGCCCCCGGTCGAGTCCACCCAGGCCACGACCGGATTGTCCAGCGGGTCGAGTGCGCAAGCGGGGGAACTGACCGGACTGGCGGGGTCGGAAAGCGTGACAAGCGGGCCCCAGCTGCCCGCTGTCGTGTTGTCCACGACGAAACTCCGGGTACTGTCCACAGGCCCCGGGCGGTGCTCGTCCTGTCCAAAAACAGAGAGTTGCACGTTGGTCTCAAGCGCACCGGTTGCGACGCCGTCGGCAAGAGAGTCCCACACGCAGAGGCCGCTCGTCTCGACTCCCGATGCATCGGTGATTATGACAAGGCCGCCGGCAACGGTGCCGACGCTCGTGTACTTTACAGCCGCCGGCTGCCACGTGGCGCCGCCATCAACCGAGTACTGGAAGTCAAGGGCAACCACGGGCGAGTCCGGGTCGCTGACAGTAAAAGCAACCATGACGTCACCAACCTGCATCCCGCCTATGTCTTCGATTGTCACGATTGGCGCGTCGTTGTTCGACACTGTGAAGGCGCCCGTCTCACTTGGAGCCGAATCCTCGACGCCGTCGTTCGCCACGAGTTTGAGCTTAACCTCTTCGTTGTACTGCGAATTCAAGTCTATCGCGCTGTCCCAGACGAAAGCATAGAGCTTTGGCGTATCGGTGCCATCAAGCCCGAAGAGGATATTCCCGCTCATAGGATTGGACATCACATCTTTGAGAGTGGCGGCGAAGTAACTCAGGCCGTTGTCCCTGGAGTACTCGACCGTGACGCGGCAGAGGTCAAAATCCTCATCCACGAGTGAAAACTCGACCAGCACATCGCCTGTCTGAGGCGAGCCCGGCGTTGTCACACTGACCACAGGCGCCCTGTCGTTGTTTACCGTGAAGACCTTGGTTGCCGCCGCCGCGCTGCCGTAGTTGTAGAATGGTATGTGCGCGACATCCCACTGCCAGTCGTCCGGGTAAAGCTCTTCAATGTAAAGCAGGAGCTGGACATCCTGAACGTACTCGTGACCGACATCCGTTACCGAGTCCCAGGTAAACGTGTACGCAGCAGGCGAGGTCGGCGCCAAGAGACTTGTTATCAGGTTGCCCTGCAAGGTGCCGCCACTCGGGTTCTTGACTGTGGCCGAACTCCACGTTGAACCAGCATTGGTGGAGAAGAAGACCCCGATGCCGCTCTTGCGCGGTATGGGACATGACAGCTCGAAGGTTATCTCCAAGTCGCCCGAGACAATCATCGCCGCCGGGTTCTGGACAGAAAGCCGGCTTGAACAGTACGGGATTGAGTGGTAGCCATCCCCGTCGCAGCCGCAAATCACCAAGACAGCCAACGCCGCAACAACAAGTATACGTCTCATAGCAACAAACCTCCTGTCAGGGAACCATCTTTATTACAGCCGGGGCCGCGCCGAGTCTCAACTCGGCGATCACCGTGAATGTCGCAATATCCAGAACAAGGACACTGGGCCCATCCGCCGAGCCGATGTACAACTTCATCCGTTCAGCATCCAAAGCCACAGCATCACATCCTGCCGGGGGGGCGGTGTTGATGGTCGAGTCAATATTTGCAGTTTCAAGGTTAAGGCGCGATGCTTTCCCATCCTCGTCTACGGCAATCATCAGATTACTCTCCGGGACAGGCACAAGCAGGGGTACTCCCGCACCCACGTCCACGGGCCAGCTCAGGAATGCCGCGGTCGAAAGGTCAATAAACGCCACTTCGCCGCTGCTGCCGCCCACCGCCAGGACTTCACCGCCGTCCCCGACGGCAAGCGTGGAAGGGGTGAAAGGGCAGGTAATATCGGCCACCCGCCTCGCCAGGGAGCCGTCGAACAAGGAAACAACCCTCGCACCCGGCACTGCGACGCACACGCGCGAGACACCCTCGCAGGATGCGCAGGCAACGCTGCCCGGCAGGCCTGCCAGTTGCAGCCTGTTCATTACCCCAAGCCGGGAAATCGAAATCACATCGATGTACGTCCTGTCCGGCGATGCGGCGTAGAAGTAATCCGAACCAGACGCGTATGCAGAAAGCCCGGAAGAAAAACTGGCAGTGATGTTGTCAATCACACGGAAACCGGCCGTGTCAACGACGGCAATCCTGCCCTTGCGCGGTATCATGCAGAAAGCCCGCGATTCTTCAAAGAGAAATTCTACATCGTCGGCGGCGCTTGAAAGCCAGATGGAACTCATCACCTCATGCGATGTTGCATCAATGGCAGTGAGGCTCTGGCCGCTGGAGCTGAGCAGGTATGCAGTTTGGGCATCCGGCGCGGCGAAGATTTCGCTGCCAAACGTTCCCCGAACCTCCGCAATCAGCTCGACCCGGGTTGTGTCTATGACCGAGACAGTTCCCGCGCCGGGAGACACGGCGTAAACAACATAACCGCTGCGCACGGAGACCATGTCAGTCGGCCCGGGCGCGACCTGAATTGTTGAGACAATCTCAAGGCGGTCACGGTCAATGGCAACAACTTCTCCAGAACCCGGGGTGAGCACATAGGCGGCGGGAAGCGGTTCCAACGGCACAGGTTCAATATATGCCGCGCCCTTATAGGCGCCGCCGCACCCGCCAGCCAGCCACGTGCTCGCAAGCAGGACAAGTGCGGACAGGAGGCTGCCTGAGCTACTGCTTCTCAATCCCGGCATGGCCAATTTTCCCCAAAGGCTTCTCGACGCGCCCGGCTGAAACCACTAAAGCAGGTACCTCTTGGCAGTATACGATGCAAAGGAGCGACTATCAAGGGCTATATGGAAAAACCTGCCGCCAAGTCCAGAATGCCATGTTGTCTGTTGCAACCTGCACAAATTTTTTTTGGGGTTTTTTAAAAAAAGAGTTGACGACCGCTGTATTGCTGTTATAATACAGTAGGACGCTTGAAAGGGATAACAATGTTGCACATGCAGATAAGCCCGCAGACAGGAATTCCAATTTACCGCCAGGTCATTGACCAAGTCAAGTATTACGTG
>CAYWBA010000187.1:0-6551 GCA_964455955.1 uncultured Planctomycetota bacterium
GTACTTGCCTTCACCGCTGAATACTAAAGCGATAAAGGGAATGCATCCCGCAAAGGACAAAGAGCTCGAGTTTAAGGTCTCAAGCAAAGAGCATCTGGCAGCGCTGGCCTTTAAGGTTATCGCCGACAGGCACGGAGACCTGACGTTTCTTAGAATCTACTCGGGCCAGATTAAGCAGGGCGGACATGTCTACAATCCCCGCACTCGCGCAAAGGAGCGAATCGGCCATATCTACCACATGCATGCTGACGAGCGTGTCGCGGTGCAGAGGGCCGAGGCGGGAGAGATTGTCGGCGTTGTGGGCCTCAAAAATACAGTCACGGGCGATACTCTCTGCGAGAGGTCGCACCAGATAGTGCTGGAGTCAATGGATTTCCCCGAGCCGGTGCTCTCGATGGCGATAGAGCCAAAGGCCGCCGGAGAGCGGCGCAAGCTCAAGGAAGGGCTTGAACGCCTGGTGAAGGAGGACCCGACCTTCACCTACAATGTGGACGAGGATACAGGACAGACCATTGTCTCCGGCATGGGTGAACTGCACCTTGAGGTACTCGGAAGGCGGCTGATTGAAGAGTTCAATGTGGCAGTGCGCGTCGGCAAGCCGCAGGTAGCTTATCGCCAGAGCGTGAGCGAGCCGGCTGAAGGCGAAGCCAAGTTCGCGCGGGCCATTGCCGGCAAGAACCACTACGCCGTGGTAAAGCTGCGGCTGGAGCCTGAGCCTGGGGAACCTCACATTGCTGTTGTGAACGAGATAAAGCTTACAGAGCTTCCCAAGGAAATGGTGTCGGCGGTGGAGCGAGGTGCAAGAAGCGCCGCAAGCGGCGGGGTGGGGCTCGGGTACCCGTTAATCAGAGTGCGCGTGAGGCTGCAAGAGGCCGAGTTCCGGCAAGGCGAGTCCTCTGAGGTTGCTTTTGAGGCGGCTGGAGCGGCCGCATTGCACCGGGCGGCTGATAACACTGAGATAACGCTTCTTGAGCCTGTCATGCGGCTTGAGGTGCACGTGCCAGAGGATTATCTCGGCGACGTCCTTAACGACCTCAACGTGCGGCGGGCAGAGATAGCTGAAGTTGAAACTGTTGGAGAACAAAAGATAATAAGAGGCTCGGCGCCTATATCCGAGATGTTCGGCTATGCCACGACGCTTCGTAGCTTAAGCCAGGGCAAGGCGGTCTACACCATGGAACCACATGGGTATACCCCCGTCCCGAAAGAGCGCGTTGAAATGTTTTAATATTGAGACCCGTAAAGAGAGGCCTAATGCAAGACGAAAGAATCAGAATCAGGATGGAGGCTTACGACCACGAACTTCTGGACAAGAAGGCCAGTGAGATTGTGGAAACGGCCAAGCGCACCGGTGCCAAGGTCAGCGGCCCTATTCCGCTGCCTACCAGGATAGAACGGTACACCGTTCTGCGCAGCCCGTTTGTCGACAAGAAGTCGCGCGAACAGTTTGAAATCAGAACCCATAAGCGTCTGATTGACATAACCGAGCCGACTTCGAAGACTGTGGACGCGCTGGGCCGTCTGAACATCCCGGCCGGCATAGATATCAGAATCAAGGCATAAAGCCGGGCCGGTAAATTGATTTGACTTGGGAGTGGTAACAGTGGCTGAGCAAAAAACCAAAAAATCCAAGGTCGATCCGGACGTGTTTGTCCGCAGAACCCTTATCGGCCGCAAAATCGGCATGACCCAGATATTCGCCGACGACGGTACGGTTGCCCCCGTTACCGTGGTTGAAGCCGGGCCGTGCATTGTCGTGCAGGTCAAGTCCTCAGAAGGCAAGGATGGCTACGACGCGGCGCAGATAGGTTTCGAGGAAAAAAAGAAAAACGTCAAGAAGCCCCAACTCGGCCACTTTGAGAAAGCCGGAGTTGTACCCAAGAAGCGCCTAAGTGAAGTGAAGCTGAAAAGCCGCGACCACGGTCTGGTGCCCGGCACAGAGCTGACAGTTGATATCTTTGAAGGTGTCAAGAAGATTGATGTTCGCGGTACAAGCAAGGGCAAAGGATTTGCAGGCACCATAAAGAGGTGGCACTTTACCAGAGGCCCGGCATCCCACGGCTCAATGAACGTAAGACAGCCGGGTTCAATCGGCTGCTCTGCAGACCCGTCGCGCGTCTTTAAGGGCACGCACATGCCGGGTCACATGGGCCGCAACGGCAGGACGTGCCGCAACCTTAAGCTCGTAAAGATAGACAAAAAGAAAAACCTCCTTTTTATTGGCGGTTCAGTTCCCGGACCTAAAGGTGGTTTCGTGGAAATAATGGCAAGCCGCGAAAAGGCAAAAAAGACTCGCCCAGGAAATAGCTGAGGACAGTGAGGCGTACCCGAGATGGTTGACCTTAAAGTGAAAGATAAAGACGGAAACGAAGTTGAAACTCTGCCGGTCAGGGACGACCTCTTCGGCAAGTATGTAAGTCGCAAACTGCTTCACAACGCTGTGCTAATGTATGAGGCTAACAAGCGGCAGGGCACGGCGTCCACAAAGATAAGGTCTGAGGTTGCAGGCAGTGGAATCAAGCCTTGGCGCCAGAAAGGCACGGGCCGCGCAAGGGTTGGAACCATAAGGAGTCCAATCTGGCGCAGCGGCGGCGTGGTGTTCGGCCCCAGGCCCCGCGACTATTCCTATTCATTGCCCAAGAAGGCCCTGCGCAAGGCGCTCGCAGGCGCGCTTCTCTCCAAGATTCGGGACTCGCAGCTTCATATAATCAACACCCTCGAGTTTGAACAACCCGGCACAAAGCAGATGGCGCAGGTTCTGGCCAATCTTGGCATCGAGGGCTCGGTATGTGTTGTGCTTGGCCCTTCCGCAAAGAATGTTCACCTGTCTGCCCGAAACATTCCTGCTGTTGAAGTACGCAGGGCGAGTGACCTTAACGCGCATGACGTGCTCTTAGTGAAAAGCGTGCTCTTTACCAGGGAAGCATTCAGCATCTGCTGCGAGCGCGTCGGCCGTGGAGTGGAAGGAGGGGCGGAACAATGAAATTCATAGACCCCAGGCAGGTCATAATTCGCCCCATAATAACTGAGA
Source organism: uncultured Planctomycetota bacterium (assembly GCA_964455955.1). Classification (GTDB taxonomy): domain Bacteria; phylum Planctomycetota; class SKW154; order SKW154; family DAOVDS01; genus CAYWBA01. The sequence continues at coordinate 3,032 of CAYWBA010000187.1, forward strand.
AGAGCGATAAGTCCATCAACTACCAGAACGCCTACGTATTTGAGGTGGCTCCTGACGCCAACAAGATAGAGATACGCAGGGCGGTCGAGAACATATGGGATGTCAAGGTGCGCTCCGTGCGGACCATGAACAAAAAAGGCAAGGTTCGCAGGGTCCGCTACAAGCGCGGCAAGACTTCCAGCTGGAAGAAGGCAATAGTCCAGCTTCAGGAAGGATACACAATAGATGTCTATTAGCGCCGGAGAATCACTATGGCAATAAAGAAGTACAAACCTACTTCGCCAGGCAGGAGAGGCAGCTCCGTCCTTGATTTTGCCAGGCTTGCAAAAAAGGCGCCTGAAAAGTCTCTCTCAGAACCGAAAAAAAGAACTGGCGGTAGAAACGCCCAGGGCCGCATCACGACGCGGCACCACGGCGGAGGGGCCAAACGCAAGTACCGTATCATTGACTTCAAACGCAACAAGGACGGCGTGCCTGCGAAGGTTGTTGCGCTCGAGTTCGACCCCAACCGTTCCGCAAATATCGCGCTCCTGCATTATGCGGACGGCGAGAAGCGCTATATCCTGGCGCCAAAAGAGATCGGGGTTGGACACTCGATTGTCTCCGGTCAAAAGGTCGAGCCCAGGACAGGTAACGCTATGCCCCTGGCCTCAATTCCGCTCGGCATGATTGTTCACAATGTAGAACTCCATCCCGGCCGCGGCGGGCAGCTTGCCCGCAGCGCCGGCTCCTACGTTCAGCTTGCAGCAAAGGAAGGCAAGTTCGCAATACTGAACCTGCCTTCAGGCGAGATGCGCAAGGTTAATATAAACTGCCGCGCCACCCTCGGGCAGGTAGGCAACCTGGACCATCAGAATATCACTATCGGGAAAGCCGGCCGCAAGCGACACATGGGCGTAAGACCCACCGTTCGCGGCAGCGCGATGAACCCCGTGGCACACCCGATGGGCGGCGGTGAAGGCAGGCGGGCTGGCGGGAGACATCCTGTTTCTCCATGGGGCAAGCCATCAAAGGGCGGCAAAACAAGAAAGAAAAACAATCCTGCGGATAAGTACATCTTGAGAAGAAGGAAGAAAAAGAGGTAGAGACTGGCAAGTAGAACGGAAAGGTAACAATGAGCAGATCCCTGAAAAAAGGTCCATACATTGATGAAAAGCTCCTGAAGAAAGTGCTGCGGCAGAAGGATACCGGGTCAAACGAGCCAATCAAGACCTGGGCCCGCAGATGCACCGTCATTCCGGAGTTCGTCTCTCATACCTTTCTCGTCCACAACGGCAAAACCTTCGTAAAGACATTCGTGACCGAGGAGATGGTCGGGCACAAACTCGGCGAGTTTGCACCAACCCGGCTCTTCCGCAGCCACGGTGGTAAACGAGCGAAGGGAGGAAAGCGGGGAAAGAAAGGTTAGCAGGAAAACATGAGACTCCCTGGTCTGTAGCTTTGGAGGGTAGATGGCAAGGTATAAAGACTCTGTTTGCAAGCTGTGCCGCAGGGAGGGCGAAAAGCTCTTCCTGAAAGGGCGGCGGTGTGAGACTGCGAAATGCTCTGTCAGCAAGCGTCCCACGCCCCCAGGCGAACACCCCTTCAGAAGAGGGAGGCGCAGTGAGTACGGCTTGCAGCTTCGCGAGAAGCAGAAGGTCAAGAGATTCTACGGGCTGCTGGATAAGCAGTTCAGAAGGTATTTCAGCCTCGCGGACCGGCAAAAAGGGAACACCGGAGAGAACCTTCTGATATTGCTTGAACGCAGGCTGGACAACGCAGTCTATATGCTTAGAATGGCGCTTTCCCGGCCACACGCCAGGCAGCTTATTTCCCATGGCCACGTGCTGGTCAACGGCAAGAAGTGCGACGTAGCTTCACGTTTTATTGACCAGGGCGACAATATCGAGCTTAAAAAGGATAAAACAAAGAAGGCTGTCAAAGAAAGCTTCGAGGTAACGCGCACTCGCGACATACCTGGCTGGCTGGCCCTTGACGAGGACAACCTGACAGGTACTGTGCTGCAGCTTCCGAGCAGAGATGATGTCTCTATTGTTACGGAAGAACAACTGATAGTCGAGTTCAGCTCGAAATAGTTCATTTAACTGCCTCCCAAGGAGAGCAAAACATGAGAGTAAGGTGGAAAGATTTTGAGCTTCCGACAAGGGTGGTTTGTGAAAAAGAAACAGCGACATCCACTTACGCAAGGTTTTACACCGAGCCTTTCGAAAGAGGCTTCGGCACCAGCGTCGGTAACAGCCTGCGCAGAGTCCTCCTTTCCTCTATCGAAGGAACGGCGGTGACCGCGATAAAAGTACACGGTGCGCGCCACGAGTTCTCGACAATAGATGGCGTTTACGAAGATATCCCTGAGATTATTCTCAACATAAAACAGATTCTTGTAAAGCTCCACCGCGACGGAGAGGCCAAGCTCTACCTTAAGATCAAAAAGAAAGGCGAGGTGACCGCGGCGAACATCGTCGGCGATGAGTCCACCGAGATTATCAACAAAGACCTGCACATCGCAACCCTGACTGCCAAGACCGAACTGAATATCGAGATGGACATCAGGAAGGGCAGAGGATACAAAAGCGCGGAAGAAAACAGGCCTGCCGAGGCGGAGATAGGCATTATTCCGGTTGACTCCACATTCTCTCCCGTCCTCCGGGTTCAGTACAAGACTGAAGATACCCGCGTCGGCAAGGTGACAAACTACGACAGGCTCATAATGGATGTCTGGACCGACGGTACCATAACGCCGGAGGAGGCACTTGTCGAAGCTGCAAAGATTCTGCGCAAGCACCTCAATCCTTTCATTCAGTACTACGAAGCTGGTAAAGAAATCAAACTCGAAGACGCGCGTGAAGAGGAGACACGCAAGCAGGAAAAAATGCGCACTGAACTCAAGCAGAAGCTGCGCCAGCCCATCTCAACTCTGGACCTTTCAGTACGCGCCTCCAACTGCCTTGAAGCCACATCTATCAAGATTATTGGAAAGCTGGTCGGGATGACCGAGGGCGACCTGCTCCGCCTTCGCAACTTCGGTAAAACCTCTCTCAAGGAAATAAAAAAGAAGCTTGACGATATGGGCCTGTCACTGGGTATGGACCTTTCCATGCTTGACGGCGAGGTAGAATAATGCGACACAGGAAAAACGGAAGAAAGCTCAATAGAACTTCAGCGCACCGGAAGGCGTTGAACCGCAACCTCACGCGCAGCCTGATTCTGCATGGAAGGATAAAAACCACTGTCCCCAAAGCAAAGGAAATGATACCCTTTGCTTCGCGCCTGGTGACCCTGGCAAAAGATGGAACTCTTGCAGCCCGCAGGCGCGCAATTGAGCTCATGGGCGAGAGTGAGGCGGTGGCCAAGCTCTTCACCGAGATAGCTCCCAGGTTCGCCGGCCGGCCCGGCGGTTACCTCCGCCTGGTCAGGCTGCCAATGGGAAGACTCGGCGACAGGGCCAAGGAAGCATTCGTCGAGTTTGTCGAAGAAGAAGTAAGCGAGTCTGAAGAGACTAAAAAACATAAAAAGCACAAAA